>DDSI01000064.1 GCA_002343335.1 Bacteriovoracaceae bacterium UBA2394 | reverse complement strand
GCCTACAACGGTGCGCGTGGGCACACCAGCCGCTCTTGCCAACGCCGTAAACAGAACCGCGTGCTCATTGCAGTCGCCACGCTTTGTCGCCAAGACTTCCAAGGCATTAGGAACCGAAATCGTTGGAATTTTCTGAAGGGTGGTGAAAACAAATTTCTGAATGAGTTCTGCACGCTTCCAAAGATCATTCTCCGCACCCACGATCTCGCGAGCTTGCTTTTGAATGACAGGATCGTAAACGGGAGTGGCCGTATCGCCCTGTAGATATTTATCGAACTCTTTTCTGCCCACCAAACTTTGAACCGCCATAGACTTCACAGGCGTCTTTTCAACCTCGATGGACAAAACATTACCCTGAATCGTCTGGCGATGGCGTTTCAATTCAAACCGCGAAAGATCAATGCCATCGATCTTAACGCTTAATTTTTTTATAGTGCGAGGGTTTGGAATTTTCGGAAAGCTCACTTTGGCCTTTTCCACTAAGTCTTCCTTTGTTCCATCCAACTTTAATTTTTGAATATCTTCTCCCGTACTGAGAGGCACTGCTTCAACCGGAAGCCCCGCAAAATCCGATTTTTCCGACATGAGATTTCCGACGCTATCCACGATGCTTACCAATTTGTGATCCAAATACCGGACTAAGACGTCCCACGTAGGTTTTGCACCCTTCACTTTTGTCACATCAATCACAAGCGGCACAGTCGTTAACGCTGAAGGCTCCAGCACAAACGCGTCCCATTTTGATTTTTGCTCCGGTAGTCCGCGCATCAGCAAGTAGGGTCTCAGCGTCGCACTCATGACGGTAGGCTCTTGGATGGTGACATCTTTCGTTTGAGTCTTGCCCGCTTGCCCCACCTTAAGCCGCAAATTGTTTCCGATCCGCTCGCCCTTCATGTCGATCGCCGCTTCGTTGGTTTTCATCGTGAAGTCGAAAGATTGAATTTCTATTTTTTCATTCGTGACGACATCTAGTTTCGTCGTGATCGATTGCGACTTCTTAAACAAAGTAAGTTTGATCTCCGACTCTTCGATAAATCGAAGTCGATTCACCGAATCAGCTTTCCAACGGAACGAAGTCTTTCCTACAACTTGCTTTCCCGAGACCAGCTTATGAGCAGACTCCTTTGGAAATTGCTTTAAGTAAGCAGGAAGAGAAACCGATGCTTCCTGAGAAAAACTATTCGGAGAGAGGATGAGAAGTGCAAACGCTACGAACGTCAGAGATTTCAACATTTTCATGCTGAATCAGAATGCCGCTTAAATACTAGTGGCGCGACCTTTTTTTAATTCTTTCAAACGCTTTTCCATCGCCCTCATTATCTCAGGAAAGCCAGCTTTGAAACCGCCCTTCTTTTTAATGATGGAGTTGAAGCTGCCACGATATGTCGATTCAAGAGAAGTCGAATCCAATTGGATATCCCTGACCCGCCAAGCTTCATCGTTTTTTGCCATCTGGAATTCTAAATCCATGTCCACATCCGTCTTCTTAATGTGGCCTAGTACGGAGATCCCTGCCTGCCCCTTGTTCTCTTCGGTGAGAACGATTTGATATTTTCCTCCGACGTAAATTCGCGCCTTCTCTAAGTAATTCTCCTCCACAAGCTCTTTAAAAAGCTTCATGTACCGGGCACGATCCTTCAAAGTTGGAGATTTCTTTTTTCCAAAGTCATTCCAATAGGTCGCTAGAGCACCCTTTGCCAGCGAATTGAGATCTAAAATTTCAGAGACCATCGTCCTTACGTTCGCATCCATTTTTTTCGCGGTTGCGCCCTTCGCGGACGGCATGTTGTTAATTTCTTTTTCTAACTTTACGATTCTCTCCGCGAGCAATCCCGTCGCGGAATCTTTCGCAATAGGTTTTGACGTAGAAAGAACTTGAGAACCAGGAACACGAATTTCGGGTTGGCTCTTGAGTGCTCCACCAGAACTCAAGGATTGCCCTTGAGTCTGTTGAATCGAGCTTGTCGGCGCCGGCGCGGGAACTTCATCAGCAGCATGCGCAGGTAAAATATTCACCGCAAAAAATAAATGAGCCCCAACCCCCAAAGAAAATACACGATTCCGCTTCATGTCTCCGATTATATAACAGGGACGTTTTTAAATGTCGTGAGGAATCAGTTAGATCGGGGTTGACGATCCCGCACGGAAAGCTGCGCCATAGCGTCTCGCATGCGATCTATGGCGACCTTATTTGTCATAAAGGCCATTACACCGAGCGCCAACATAAGAAATATCGGAGGAAAATTTCGGCCGGGCTCCAAAAATGGATAAGCGAGGCAACTCAAATAACCAGAAAGAAAACTCCCAATTCCAATGTAAGCAATTCGCTCTGGTCTTTGCATTTGTCCGCCATTAGATGACAAACCCAAACTCTCCGCCTTGGCTCGAATGTAAGGGGTCGTGATGGTTCCCAAAAAGGCGATCGCTACGACAATCGAAAAATAGGAATCTCGAAATAAATAGAACAATCCAAAAAAGGTGGCCGCATCCATGTACCGATCTAAACAAGAGTCATAGAAGGCTCCCACCTCGGTGCGCATATTGAGCGTGCGTGCAATTCGCCCGTCCCAGAAATCACAACATCCGGCCAAAATCGTAACCCACCCCGCCCAAATCAAATGATTCGTTCCTATCAAGACAGCGCCCAGACACGTGATGAGAAATCCCGCAGTTGTGATGGTGTTCGGACGAATCTTGTAGCGAATAAGCGCCCGCTCGATTGGACTTACGAAATCTTTGACCCACCACTCTACAATTGTAGGAGATAAGAAAGAAGATCCCTTGAGCCGACCGGCATCTACCGCATCGGCTACCTCGGAATTAAGACTCAAGTTGGCCGGCGATGTACGACTCGACATTATTGTGGGCCTCAGCATCGGAGAACTGAATCGGAGGATGCTTCATCGTGTAGGACGAAATCGAGGTAAGAGGACCGGAGATCTTTCGATCTAAGGCCAACTTCACGCAGCGAATTGCATCGATCGCAACGCCCGCCGAGTTAGGTGAATCTTCCACAGAAAGACGCATTTCCAAATGAAGGGGAATGCCGCCAAACCCCGTACCTTCCATGCGGAGAAAACAAAGTTTGTTATCTTTTAGCCATGGAATGTAATCGGACGGACCGATGTGAATATTTTCTGAAGCCAAGCGATCGTTCATTTGGCTTTGAACAGCCTCGGTCTTCGACACCTTCTTGGATTTCAATCGTTGATGATTGAGCATGTTCAAGAAATCCGTGTTTCCGCCAGTATTCAATTGATAGGTGCGTTCTAACTTTACCCCTCGATCTTTAAATAGCTTCGTCAATACTCGGTGAGTAATCGTCGCTCCCACTTGGCTTTTAATGTCGTCGCCCACAATCGGTACGCCGGCATCTTTAAATTTTTGACCCCACTCTTTATCGGAAGCGATAAAAACCGGCATGCAATTAACCATGCCCACTTTGGCGTCCAAGCAAGCTTGGGCATAGAATCTCACGGCCTTTTCGCTGCCCACCGGGAGATAGCAAACTAAAACATCGGCCTTGGTGTCCTTTAAAACCTTCACGACATCGACCGGGGTTTCATTGGCGATTCGAAAGGCATTGGCTTCCGGATATTCCGCCATGTGATCGGAAATTCCATCCAGTGCGGTCCCCATTTGGACGACGACATTACTTTTTGGAATTTCAGAAACAATTTTTTGAGTGCAATTGGGTGCTGCGTAAATAGCTTTGTCCAAAGTCTGACCGACTTTCCGTTTATCAACGTCAAAGGCACAAACGACTTCAATGGAATCCGGTGTATAGCCATCCACGTCGAAATGCATGAGGCCGACGTGCTCGCTTTTAACGTCTGCTGAAGCCTGTCGGTAGTATTCCAATCCTTGAATTAAAGAACTGGCACAATTTCCCACGCCCACGACCGCTAGTCGAATTTTCTTACTTGATCCCGAAGATTTCCCTGACACTGAAGACGATTGCATATTCGTGTTTTTGTAGATTGGCAGACGAAAAAACACAACCTTTTAGGCGGATTTATCATTTTGGTGCATTGGCCAAGAAAGGCGAAAAGACTGGTTTTACGGCGATTGCCTGTCGGTTGCTTTCAGTCGATCTACAACCTCTACGCCGACAGTATTGGAAAGGTCCGAGAGAGCTAAATTCAACGTGTAAATACTTCGGGTTAGGTCGACTTGCGCTTTAAAATAGGCCGCGAAAGATTCAAGCACGTCTTTAGTTTCAGCCGTTCCAAGATTAAAGGAAAGACCCGCTGCGGTTAACCAGGACCGAGCCGCGCGAAACCCGTCCTCATTAATGCGTTGAGCTTCCGAAGCCGAAACGGCCTCTTCGAAGGACTTTTCAGCATCGAGCTTGGTCTTAATCCTTAACTGTTCGAGCTGCGCGCCCAACCGATCAATGTCGGCTTGCATTTGATTCATCCTGTTTTTGGTGCGCCAAAAGCCCAAATCTTGCTTCAACCCCAGTGCGACTCCCGGATCGAATCCATTGAAGGGATCATTTAAATACGGATTTTCCGTATTATGCCTTCCCGGCGCGACGGAATAATCAACCTTGCCCGCAATGAAGATCATCGGAAAAAGATCGGCTCGGATCGTT
>DDSI01000082.1 GCA_002343335.1 Bacteriovoracaceae bacterium UBA2394 | reverse complement strand
TTCCCAAGGTGCTTCAATCCTATTTTGGTGGCGAGAAAAGCGTGTGAAGGAAGCGGTCTCTAGCGAAAGTCTGTGGATCGAAGGGCCCGTAAAATTGCATGCTCGACATTGGGCGGCCACGGATCGCAATTCCGCTAAGGGAACGCTTCTCATCGTCCATGGCTACTCTGAGCATGGCGAATGTTACACTCACGTTGCAGAATTTTTTCATCGAGCAGGATATGAAGCCTTTGCACTCGATCTGCCGGGTCATGGACGAAGCCAAGGGCGACGGTCGGATATTCGACGATTTTCGGATTACGTTCACAGCATGGAGGCTTTTGTAGAACAAGCGCTCAAGCTCAATTGTCCGAAGCCCATTTCCATTTTGGGACACAGCTTGGGGGGTCTCGTCGTTTTGCGTTTTATTGAGACGTCGTATCTGGCGGGAAAGATTGAGCGGCTCTGCATCTCAAGTCCGCTTCTCGGACTCTTTCGATTTAGTGTGCCAACGCTGCCATGGTTAAAGAGATTCACCTACTTGCTTCCGAATGTGACGCTCAACAATGAGGCGGAGCTCGGAGAAGACGTCCTCACTCACGATAAGAAAATGTCAGAGCGTCGTCGAAATGACCCACTCATCAAGAGTCGCGTCACGCCGCGGTGGACTAGAGAGGTGATTAAGGCCCGGGAGCTCGCCTTTGAAGACATCGATCATATTCGAATTCCTATGGCCTTGTTTCAGGCGGGGGATGAGCGCGTCGTGAGCCGTTCCGAGGCTGAAAGATTTTTTGATTTGTTCAAGGGTCCCAAGGAAATCCATGTGTATGAAGGATTCTTTCACGAAATTCTGAACGAAATTGGCCGGGAGAAGGTGATGCAAGACATGCTCGCTTGGGTTCAGAAAGCATGAAGATGGTCATCTTCGATATCGATGGGACTTTAACGAATACGAATACCGTGGATGAAGAATGCTTTTCAAAAACCTGCCAGGAAGTTTTGGGCTTGGAAGGAGTGTCGACGGATTGGGGCTCTTACAAACATTCCACCGACTCCGGCATCGTGGATCAGATTTTTCGAGAGGCCGTAGGGCGTCCACCCAATCCTTCTGAACTTCAAAGGTTCATCGCTCATTTTGTTTCATTGATGGATGCGGTGCATCGAAAAGATGCGCGACGGTTTCAGGTCACGCGAGGTGTAGAGCGACTTTTTGAGCAGCTTGTGGAGCGCGATTGGAGTGTGGGTATCGCCACGGGAGCCTTTAGAGCCTCGGCAGAGTTGAAGTTGAAGCTCACGGGAATTGCGCCTCTCACCGTTCCCCTTTCCACGGCGGATGAGGCCTTTGATCGAACTGAAATTATCCGACGGACTATGCAGAAAATTCTCGAAGCATCTCCCAAAGTGACGGAAGTAGAGGGCATCGTCTACGTAGGTGACGGACTTTGGGACTGGAAGGCAAGCAGGGCGCTTCCCGCGGGTTTTGTGGGCGTCACGGCCTATGGGGATCTTTCGCGGTTTGCGAAGGTTGGTGTGCAACACGTAGTCCCACATTTCGAAGAGCGCGACAGATTCTTCCAATATCTTGAAGAAGCATCGCAGTTTGAGAGATGATGTGAACGAATGAGTCGAACGTCTTTTCCTAAGCAGCAAATCCGAATTTTTCTCGCGGAGAATATCCATCCTAAGGCACACGAAATGCTAAAAGAGGAGGGGTTTTACTTGGAGTCGTCCGCCAAGGCGCTTTCGGAGGACGAGCTCGTCACTAAAGTAAAAGATTTTCACGTCCTCGGCATTCGTTCCAAAACAAAAATCACTAAGAAGTTTTTGGAGTCTGCGGATCGACTACTTACGGTTGGATGTTTTTGCATTGGAACGAATCAAGTCGATCTCAATTCCGCCAAAAGACGAGGTGTCACTGTTTTCAACGCGCCCTTCAGCAACACGCGAAGTGTCGCAGAGATGGTTTTGGCCGAGATCGTGATGTTGGCTCGCCGTCTGGGAGATAAGAATACGAAACTCCACCGTGGGAATTGGGAAAAGTCCGCGGAGGGTTGCTACGAAGTTCGAGGAAAAACCTTGGGCATCATCGGCTACGGCCATATTGGATCGCAAGTGAGTGTGCTCGCGGAAGCTTTTGGAATGCGGGTTTGCTACTACGATATCGTCACGAAGATGCCGATTGGAAATTCTCGGCAGATGAATCGCTTGGAAGATGTTCTAAAAGATGCCGACTTCATTACATTGCATGTGCCAGAAACTCCGCAAACGAAAAATATGATTTCCACGGCGGAATTGAAAACGATGAAGACGGGCTCATTTCTCATCAACGCCTCTCGAGGAACGGTCGTGGATTTGAAGGCGCTGTCTTTGGCCTTGAAAGAAAAGCGACTTGCCGGGGCCGCTCTTGATGTCTTCCCTGAGGAACCAGAGGGAAATGGAAATCCTTTTGTATCTGAGCTTCAGGAACAGGCGAATGTGATTTTAACTCCGCACATCGGAGGATCTACCGAAGAGGCGCAAGTGAATATCGGAATGGAAGTCGCTACGAGCCTTATTCGATTCATCAACAATGGTAGCACCACTGGCTCGGTCAATTTTCCTCAAGTCGATTTGCCGATTCAACGCGATAGCCATCGCATTTTAAATGTTCATAAAAATGTTCCGGGGGTGTTGAAAGACATTAACGGAATCATTTCTGATTTGGGCGCCAATATTCAGGCTCAATATCTTTCCACCGACCCGGACATTGGTTATTTGATTGTGGATTTAGATCAGCGAGTTTCTGAGCAAGTGAAAGAGCGCATTAAGTCTTTACCCACGAGCATTCGAACTCGAATTTTATTTTGAGAGATCGTTTTCAAGGGTGGGTTCGACTTGAAAAGTCGTATGCCCAATACCGTAGCGTTTCTGAATGAGTGCATTCATTTCATCAATGAGTAGCCGTGTATCATCCAAAGATTTTACCTTTGCTTCTACATGAGCCGTCATTGCAAAGAGATGGGATGTAATTTCCCAAACGTGAAAGTCATGGATGTCGACGATCTGTGGGCAATTTGTGCGTAGATGCTTTTCAATTTCAAGCGGATCCATATGTTTCGGCGTTCCTTCCAGAAGCACATGAATGGAGTCCCAAGTGAGTTTGAAAGCCATAACCATTAAAATGCCGCTGACAAAAAGTGAAGCCGCCGCATCTATCCACCCCTGCCCAGTAAAATAAATACCTACCGCCCCCACAATGACGGCAACGGAGGAGATCGTATCGCCGACAATGTGTGTGTAAGCTCCGCGGACGTTCAGATTATGCTGATGGCTGGGTTTGAGAACGAGCAACATAATGATATTTGCGAGCAGCCCCACAATGGCAACTCCTAGCATTAGATCTGATTTAATTTCCTCGGGAGAATTAAATCGAACATAGGCTTCATGAAAAATGAATCCGACCATTCCAAAAAGGAGGAGACCATTGAATAATGCGGCGAGGACCTCCAATCGATAATATCCATAGGATCGTTTTGGAGTTTGAGGTCGTTCTGCGAGAAAGGATGCAACGATCGTAATCGAAACGGCAGCGACATCCGCCGAGACATGAAAGGCATCCGCAAGAAGAGCGAGTGAGTTCGACAGCCAGGAGCCCACCGCTTCAAATAGAACCAGAGCAAGTCCCACGAGCAGAGTCCATTTCAAGCGGCGAATGGCGAGATGCCGCTCCTGCTGGTCCGGATGCTCGTGATGGGCATGAGGTTCGGGTCGATGCTTTGTAAAACGCTGTGACTTCATGAATGAGCCGATTTCGTCTTTAGTTTTGATTATTTGGCCTGTTTATGTCACTCAAACCTTTATGGTTATGGGCTGGAAAACGCGGTCAATTCAGGTAGGAGACGTCAAAATTGGGGGAGATGCCCCTGTCGTGGTGCAGTCCATGACGACCTCGGACACGATGAATATTCCAGCGACCGTGAAGCAGGTTTTGGATCTTGCCGAGGTGGGTTGCCAAGTCGTTCGCATCACTGCTCCCACAATTCAGGATGCTGAGGCTTTGAAGGAAATTCGCGCTCAAGTGAGAGCACAAGGCTGCAGCGTTCCCTTGGTGGCGGACATTCATTTTGTTCCAGCCGCGGCGATGATAGCCGCCGATCATGTAGAGAAAGTGCGGATCAATCCTGGTAATTATGCCGATCGCAAAATGTTCAAGGTGCGCGAGTATACGGATGCGGAATACTCCGAAGAACTTGAGCGCATTCACGATAAATTCAAGCCGTTGGTTTTGAAGTTAAAGGATCTCGGGCGCGCGCTTCGCATCGGGACGAATCATGGTTCACTTTCAGACCGTGTTCTCAATCGATTCGGAGATACGCCCGAGGGCATGGTGGCAAGTGCGTTTGAATTTGCAGAAATTTGCCGACTTTATGATTTTCACAATTTTTGTTTCTCGATGAAGGCGAGCAATGTGGGCGTGATGGTAAGGGCCTATCGTCTACTTGTGGCAGAGCAAATGAAGCGCGGATGGGATTACCCGCTGCATCTCGGTGTGACAGAAGCCGGCGATGGAGAAGATGGACGATTAAAATCCTCGATCGGCATTGGAACTCTGCTTCGCGACGGCATTGGCGATACGATCCGCGTATCTCTTACAGAAGCCGCCGTGAAGGAAGTTCCTGTCGCTCGCGCGATCGCGAATCGCTATGTGAGCGCTCGGAAGGGCGGCGCGAGTCTCGGGCAATATCAAAATGAAAATTCCGCATCGGCAACACCCCAACTTCCCAAGGTATGGCATCGATTTGAGGGGCTTCCTCAGCTTCGCAAAGATTTTGGAACGACGGAAATTCGTCCGGACGTCATTTATTTTGAAAATGTGGATGAGTGGGCAGATGAGTTTCATTTATTGCGTACGCAATTGAAGGCCATTTCTAGCTCAACGCCCTTTCAGATTGCGGTGTCTCGTGCCGGGGATTGGTTTGACGATGAACGTGTGCGCCGGAGAATCTTGGAAGGAGCGGACATCGTGGCATTTCACTCGGCGACACTGGAAAAGATCGACGGGAAAGTTTCAGTGTGGATTGCGCCTTCGGAAAAATCTTTGAGAGAAAATAAATTTGATCCTGCCTCCACAGTGGTAATGGCAAATCTTTCCGGCGGCGATGAACTCGATCGTGTATTGCAGGCGAGTGAGTATTTGGGCGCCCCATTTGTCGACATGAATCTTTCCGGATTACTGGCAGTTGGAGATGCATCTTTTGCAGAGCGACTTCGTCTCGCCTACGGCGTTTTACAAGGAACGCGCCGACGGATGAGTAAAACAGAATATATTTCCTGCCCGTCCTGTGGCCGCACGCTCTTTGATTTGGAAGAGACGACTGCACGCATTCGCTCGGTCACTTCGCATTTGAAGGGTGTGAAAATCGCGATCATGGGCTGCATTGTGAATGGTCCTGGAGAAATGGCCGACGCGGACTTCGGCTACGTGGGCGGCGCACCTGGAAAAGTGAATTTGTATGTGGGCAAAGAATGCGTGGAGAGAAATATTGCCTCGGCAGAAGCGCCCTCTCGATTAGTCGATTTGATTAAATCGAACGGAAGATGGGTCGAGCCTCACTTAACCCAACCAAGTTCCTTGGCGGTCTGAGTTCCAATCATCAGTTCATAGAGACCGTTGATTTCTCGCGGTTGACCTTCTTTGAAAGGAATCGTGATCCCCATGAGCTCAGCTTTCGATTGTGGATATAGGGGTTTTTCCTCTGGATTGGAAAATCCTTCGGGAAATTTGGGCAAGTTCGTCGTCGCTTGCCATTTGTCTCTACCGCCGTACACATGGGCGATTTGCCTTGCAAGACTTGAAAGGAGATCCAGGCGGCTGCTTTGGGTGAAGGCTCCGTACACAAGTCCCCGCGCTCGAGGACGGGGTTGAAAATAATCCTGGGGAGGCTTGAATGAGGACGGACCCGCGTAGTCGCTTGGAAAAAGCACGAGGTAGATGATGGGTGAGTCTAGTTCCCCTTCTTTCGAAGCCATCGTTTCAAAAAACACTTGAGGCGAGCGAATGAGAGCGTCGAGTTCTGCCTGCGAAAAAACAAGATCGTCCGTCGAGCGGATAAAAAGTCGGAGCGCATCGTCCGAATCCTTCGTGTATCGGCGGTATTCTGAGTTAAAAAGAGCCTCCACTTGGGAGAGATTTCCCTTTGGCTCAATCGCTTTTAAGGAATCGACAGCTCGGTCTCGAGATAACTTCATTTCTGTCGGAAAAATGAATGCCAATTCGATATTCTGCGTGGGAGTGAGAAGGAGTGGTCCTTTGGGAATCATTTTTTTAACAACCGGCCACCATGTTGGGTAGAAGCGGATCGCAGCGATGCTCAGGGCGGTAATTCCGATCAGTATTCCGGGCAGAATGAGGCTTCTCACTGTGATTCGGGGGAGATAGAAGCGGGGAAGCTTAAATTTCTTAGTCCTTGATTTAGGCTTGGTGGCCTTCGTCCATTTCAAAGTGGGCCATGGAATTTTTGGGATTGTAAATGTCGGTATTTTAATCGCAGGAAGCTTTATCTTCGGCCATCTGAAATTGAATTTCTTACTGCGCTTACGCAGAGATTTTTCAAGTTCTTTGTAGTTTTGAATGATTTCAGTGCGATCGCTTCTTCTCGAGCTTTCGCTATCGGAAGGAGCTTCGATCCCACGAGAGGTAAGGCTCATTTCTTCAAATTCGTCCAGCCTCTCAATATCATTGATCTCCATTTTAGGAAGCTGGTCCTTCAGTTGTTCTTTTTCTTCCCGATTGAGGGAAGAAATTTTTAGTTTCTGTTCCAGGGTGAGGTGCGGAAATGAGGGTTGCAAAAAGGGTCCTTTTGGAAAGGCCGAGGGACTAACAAGTTCCGTTTTGGTTACTTCCAGGGTGGTTCCTTGCGTAGCGAGCTTAAATAGTTCCTCACGTTCCTCAGCATCTAACCGAAATTGACGTGTGTTTTCTTCCGATACGTCTTGTTGAAAGACAGTATGATCTTCATCTTCGAAATAATTAGATTCAAGTGACGGTGATTTATTCTGAAGAGATTCACGGAGCTTCTGAATGGTCTTTCGATCCTGGGGCGCAGTTTTTTTAAAACTTGCGGCATTGTCTTCTTCCATCGAACCGAAAGCCTGCTGAATGACATTCGCTTCCTCGGTAACCTCTTTGGAAAAAGCCGCTTTGATGAAATCAGAAAGTCGTTTTTGATAGTAGCCGCGAACGGTTCGACTGGTGAAATCCACGTTGTGATGACTTTGAAAGAATTGTCGAAGTGCTTGAAAGAGTTCGGGAGCCGACTGAAATCTTTGTTTGGGAGAACGATGAAGGCATTTCATTACAATTGCTTCTAGTTCGGGATGCACGGTGGCCTTTCGCTCACGAAGGGGAATATACCTTCCTTCGATGACTTTTCGGATGAGCTCCTGAGAATTATCGGCGCTGTAGGGCAGGGCACCTGTGTAGAGCAAATAAAGAATCACGCCCACGCTGTAAAGATCGCTCGATCTTCCGACGGTGTCATTGAGTGCTTGCTCGGGGCTGATGTAATTCAATTTTCCAAGTGCGACCTGAGTGAAGCCCGCCTGCAGCCGATGCTCAGCAGTGGCGATTCCAAAATCGGTGAGTTTCACATCGCCGCGATAACTGAGCAGAATATTTCCCGGTGTGACGTCGCGATGGACAATTTGGAGATCGCGCATCTTCGTGTCTTTGAGTTCATGCGCGAAGTTGAGGGCTCGGAGGAGCTCCATGACCACGTGAGTGGAAACCTCGATGGGAAGTTGATGAAGTTCGTTCCGCTCTTGAAGGCGCTGTAAAAGTCGCTCCAAGCTTTTGCCATGTACATATTCCATGGCGATAAAAAATTCGGACTTATGACTTCCTAAATCAAACACGGTGGCAATGGAAGGATGGTTCAAGAGCACGCCCACCTTCGCCTCATGGATGAGGAGGTTTACAAACGGGCGATTGGAGTTGAGATGGGGAAGAAGCTTTTTGATGGCGATGAACTGAAGATTGAGCTCTTCCTTTTGTTTCGAGGTGGCGAGATACACTTCTGCCATGCCGCCGCTATCGATGCGTGCGTGTAGCAAAAATGGCCCAAAAGGCGTCGGTTTTCCCAACGTCTCCATAAACCCGCGACTGTCCCCCTTACCCTCTATTATAGGCTTAAAATCCACATGACAAATGATGGGGCATCGCGCAATTTGAGCGTTCTGACGCCCAGATAGCTCAGTCGGTAGAGNNTGAAAATCCTCGTGTCGGCGGTTCAATTCCGTCTCTGGGCATTTTCTCCGCGCTTCGGTCCTCAGAGATTCATGGCCCATTCAGGGCTTATTCACCCTTCCGGTCCTTGCGACGCCTCGCTGTAGGGGAACATGCGCTGGAGAAAATTGCCAAATGACGAAATGAATTGGCGGCACAGGTTTTTAGTCCTTTGAAAATCCGAGTGTCCTGAACGCGACTGTCGGGCCCCATCTTCAGATTATTGCCCAGCGTTAATGAGATCCTTTGCGCAATGAAGTTGATTTATTGTTGAGATGTTTTTTGTTCGTTAGAATCAACACAATAAAGTGGAAAGGATTGGGTTATGACTAAAAATATTCATCCTATCGAACGAATCGTGCGCATTGCGCTTGGACTGGGCATTATGTCTCTCGCATTTGTAGGTCCTCAAAATCCGTGGTTCTTACTGGGAATTATTCCTTTGGCCACAGGTCTTATGGGTTGGTGCCCGCCGTATGCATTATTAGGTATCAACACCTGCGCGAGAAAATAGGCTCGCGCCGTCGCCTTTTTTAAGGACTTGGAAGCGCATTTTCCGCTTTGGCAATGGACCGCGGTGGAGCGCCTTGAATGAGTAGCGGACTATTCACCGTCAGGACAGAAATCGGTTCCAGTCCACCCGCATAAGAGCGAGAATTTATTTCATTTGCAGGCATCGTGGGTTCGCCAAGAGTAGGTCCTGAATTTCGAAGGTTCCAAGAGCCCACAAAAGACAACAGGAGTCCAACACACAGCGATTTTCGGTAACTTCGTTCGTAGGAATTGAGTGCGCGCACAGACTTTGAAAAAGCTATGAGTACAAAGAAAATGGCAAAAAAAATCCACGGACCTGGCCTACGCATGAGCGCTCTTCTAGACGAGTTATCACTGAGCACAAGTACCCTAAGGTAGGGGGTTGAAATTCTTATGGAATGTTCGGCGAAATCGTATCGAGAGTAGAAGTGTAAATGCTAGGAGGATTAGATCCAATGAATTCCCCGAGGCACGTGTATCGAGCGAGCAGGATGGATTCGAGCCACCTTCAGGCTCTTCATTTCCAAAAATGGGATTTGAATTCGAGGGATCCACAGAGCTCTTGTTCGTAACATCCGGTTCAGGCATCGAATCCAGAACGTTTTTCACAACATTCACGTTCGCCGATGCAGTTGCAATGTTAGAGCCTTTGGCATTTAGATCAGAAAATCCTATCGCTTCAATTGCATGCACCCCGGCATCGGGCGTCCATACATTGTAGACTCCATTTGTATCGCCTAAGAATGAGAAGGGTTTAGAATTCTCGATGCGCGCGGTTTTGCCATTATACTCAAATCGAACACTCTTCACTTGGCCTTCACTCATGGCTGCAATGCTCACGCTCGTCTGTTCTAGCTCATCCCATTTCAAATCCATGTTGCCCTTTAGAGGGGTGATAACCTCGCCTGTATTGGAATCGACGAGAAATAAATTAAGCTCTCCCGTCGGAGGGGGAGCGGGAGGCAAAGGTTCTTCTTTAATGTCGTCTTCGTCATTGCCCGTCTGTCCGCCGCCTTTTAAATTTCCATCGACGTAAGTATTCACATAAATAACTTCACCAGCACCCGGAACCTTATGAGCTTGTTTGATACGCGAATCGATGAACTTTACCTTCTTCACTTTAAGAGGAGGCGTTCGAATTGCGATATCGCCAATATCTACTATTCCAAAATCACAATTGATGACTTCGAAATAATTGGAAGTGGGTCGAAATTGTACATCCTGTTTCCAAGGTCGACCATCATTTAGGTGGGCAATAGTTTTGAGACCGATCAGCACTCCTTCATCGATATTCATCAGACGAATTGCTGCCTCTCTCTTTCCTTGTCGGATGGGCGTGGAGACTCCTCGATTATCAATCACGAGGTTTCTGACCTGTTCGTTGAAATTTGAAAACATGTAGGCATAAGGAACGCCTGTGCTGACGACGCGATAAAGTCTTACATCTTCGCCGCCCCAACCGCGCCAAAAGCCTCCGCCGTCCATGTGGATATCCTGTGCGAACAAAGTTCCGCCGGAGCGACTTTCCACCGCAATGACTCGTTCGCCTCCTTTGATATTTAAATCTTCAAATCGGCAGTCGCCGTAGCATTGCAAAGTCGGTCGAGCTTTTCCCTCAGGCCAAGCATCTGGAAATTCAATGGTGGGGCGTCTCGTTGAATCGGCCGCACGAAGAGTGAGAGATTTACGAATGACCTTTGGAGAAATTTTATAATTGCCCGGTTCTAGAATGTACTCCGCTCCATCGACGATCGATTGCAGGCTATCTCCATTCTTCAACCGCATGGTTTCCGCGGATAAATTGAAGGCTGAAAAAAATATAAGGAAAAATGAGGTTTTTAAAGAGCGAGCTGTCATCGTACCACCCGTTCAATAGCGATGCATTTTTCATGCCCAGAAAATGTCGCTTTTAGGCCCTGTTTTGCTGGTTCTGTATAAATCTCGAGTCAAAAATGTCCGAGGTCAGTTAGGGTTTGCGACATAAAGGAAGGAAATTCATGTCCGAAATGGGAACCCCTCTTTCCATTCATATTGAAGAACTGTCGGGAAGGACGGGCTCAATGGAAGTTGCGGTCCTTCAGTTAAATGTCCAGGAACGGCGAAAAAGGGCCGCAAAAGCTGCTGGAATTTCTTGGGGCCTGGCCTTCGTGACGCTTTTCTTTCCCATAGTTCATTTCGTCTTAGTGCCTTTGTTTTTGATCGGAGGCTTTGTGATTTTCTACATTCTCTATCGAAGGGATCGTATCTATCTCGAGCGCGCCTACTCTTGTCCCAAGTGTGCCGCTCCAATCGTTTTTCTGTCCCGATCGGAAGTGAGTTGGCCTCATGAGGAAATTTGTCCCAAATGTCGAACGATGTTGCGTCTAATGCCCATCTCCCAAGCTAGATCCTAACTTGCAGCAGGGTTGCAAATTTTTGATCTAAATCCACAAGGGCCCGTGAGATGTTTTGTCTCCATTTTTCACAGAGATTCTGAGGTCGAAGATGGCGCACTGGTAAAACTCTTAGTCGTGGATCTCGAGGCTCGGAATCACAGGGAAAATCAAAGCGAGCGATTCGGCAGGGTTCGCCGGTATCCGCTTGAACGCATCGGAGACCCTGTAGGGGGATAGCAATAAGAGTCGCAAAACTTCGTGTGATTTCCTCCGCTCCTTTAAGATCGGCTTTTGAATTTCCTTTTTGAAACCAGCGAAGCAGATTGCGGACAATTGTGTAGGCCTCAGGAATTCGATTGAGGCGAGGATCCTTGCGGTCGCCATCACGACTAAATTCCTCTACCCACGTGGCCACTTCGTAAAGCAGAGCCTCCAAATGTCGAAGTTCCCTCTTTGCAGACGCTCGACGAGGTTGCGGATTGGATCGAAGAAGCTCAAAGAAATGTTTCAAACTGTTGAGAGATAGGAGGGGATCCTTTGCCTGAATTGCTTCAACGAATATGTCTTCTAAGAGCCTTCGATTTTCATAAGAGATTTGAGAAATGAGGGCGTAAGCCTCCGTGCGAGTGACTAAACCATTTCGAAGTGAATCGACGAGTAAGCTTTGTTGACGATGGGAATCGGAACTTTGACTTTGGGATAAGACTCCTACCGCGGCTGAGATTCGATCCGGGCCTTTATACTTCGTCGTGAGATCAACTATGTTCTCGGCACAAGCCTGAGAGGCTTCCGTGGTTAAAATTGCAAGAATAAGAATAATGCCAAAATTCGCCCTCCAAATCACACCCGACTTCATGGAAGGTAACTATACGCGCGCTTCTATTTTTCTCTATTGCACTTAAGGGCAAAGACCCTCACCGGATAGAAGCGGAGAGTTTCGATTTTAACTGAGCGAGAGATTTTCGAAATTCTTCATCAAGATTCATTCGCGATGCGAGCACCTTAAAGGCAGGGGTTTCAGAGCCAGCTTCAGTGCAGCGTCCAATAATCGTGCAATGTTCTGGAGGCTCGAGATGCATGGCAAGCGAAGCCAGTACGGATTTTGTGAGATCAATTTCCGTTCCGTCTTCATTCATCAAAGAAAGGCCGTAGAAAATATTCTGAGATTGATCTTCCAATTGAGTAAATCCTTGGGGATCTGCCGAGTACGTTTCTCGCGAACCGGCACTCTTTCCCATCGAGACGATAGGGGTCACCAGCGAAATTTTGGAAGTCTCCGCATTTTCGGATTCTTTGGGTTTTAGAATTTGAATGATCTCCTTGGAGATATCTGGATCGAGTTGAGAGCCATCTTTCTTTTTGATGCGGACTTTCTCTTGCGATTCAGCGGAAGCATAGATGACTTTGAGAGCGTTCGTCAGTGTGTCAGATGATGGGCAGATGATGAAAAGCGTGGGGTGACGGAGAGTTTCTCCCGGGCCTAATTCGGCGGCGCCAGCGGGTCGCGAAGTGGGGCGAAGCGGTTGCGCCTCCGTTTGGGTGATCAGAAGGATGAGACCACTTAAAAAAGCTAAAGATATTTTCATGGACAAGTTCCGCCTTGATAAACGACGGGCCAGTTTTCAGCGTCGAGGACCACATAGACTTGAGCGGGAATTTTCATGACCGACCCGCCATTTTGAAGAGTGAGGGTTTTCAAAGTGGCCGTACGATAAAATGTCATCGGCACATTCTTTTCTGCGGAGCCATAAGTTCCCGAGCCTGCATCGATTTGATTGGCGGCACTCAATTCCGCCGCGGTGAAAAGGGTCGTCCAAAGAGCTTCACTCTTTTTCGGTCTCCAGAGACCGGAATCCGAGAAAGTTGTTTGAAATTGAGCTCCGTTCGCTGAGCCAAGTACTAAATTCATGGGTTCTGTGGCTTGAGCATCGCGCTTCCATCGCAATCCGTAATCGATCCCTCCTGGAAGGCACCAAGCGATTTCCAGTCGCTGCGATACAGGAGGATAAGAGCTCGCACTATTTAGGCTAATGGGAGTGCGGGCTTCGCTGCTTTTTCGCTCGGTCGGTGTGTCGGTCTTCGTGTCGAGATACGTGATCCAAAAATTTTTATCATGGAGGCGGCTGAATGTCGTAGTGTTTACGGAGAGCGGAAGATCGAGTTCAAAAGTGATGTAGGGTTCAGAAGCATTCTGACCATTTCGTCTTTTCACTTCAAAACTAAGTTCGCTTGCGATGTGAATCGCGAAACGGTCGCCTAACGCTTCGGCCCATGTTGGGTTGGCTTTTAAGCTAGCGAGTACTTCAGGTTGTTGGGTGCCAGAATCGGTCAGGCGATTGAAGAAGGTTAAGTTGAGCACATCAGGCGTGCCGGCTGAAATATTTTCGACACTATAAGTGCCGTTTTCATTTCGACGAATGCCGGAACTTTCACCGCAGCCTGCGAGCATCGCAATCGCCACGACAACCAGACAAGATCTCAAAGAAATGAAGGGGTTAAGTTCCCGAGCTCTGAAGCTTCCCATACCCTCTTAGAAAGCAAGTCTTATGCCTGCTTGAGGGGGTTTAGGGTGTTGAAATTCTTAGTGAATTTATCGATTTTTAAGCGGTTCCTGCGACATCTATGTCGGATCTTGCGAACGAATAAAAAAGCCGCGCCCTAAAAGGAGCGCGGCTTCAAAACGATTCTGATCTCAGAACGTATTATTTTTCGATGTCCGAGAGCTTCGTATAGAGACCTACGAAACTGCCGCCTTTGGTCACCGTCATGCCAGCGTCGCCAAGGACGTAGTTAAATTCAACGCCCTTATCGATTTGGACGTAGCAAGTGCGATTATCCTTTTTCTTGGTAGCCTTGATATCGCTAGTCACATTTACCGTTCCAGTTTGACGATTCAAAGAGGCGGAACCCGAAGCCTGGGCTACATGATCCTTCTCGGCGCAGCTCACCGCGACCGTGAGATTTTTTTCAGCCAGCTTGATTCGAACTTTGCCTGTATTGCCGTTCAATGCTTGGGCCTTTTCATAATATCCTGTGGCCTCAGTCTTTGTGATGGAAGTCGCTGCTTTGCCTTCGCCCGCCTTGAAATCCATTTCGAAAAGGTTCTTTTCTCCGCTATCTCCGCAAGCCGCAAAGGCCGCAGAGACAACAATCAATGATAAAAATTTCTTCATTCTAATTTCTCCTAAAGGGTGTTTTTATTGAGGGACGGGCAAGCGTATAGCCTGACTCTCAATTTCCCGTAAGGGGAAAAGGTCGGATTCTGGAAACTGAAAGAAATTCCCTCGGTTAGTACCGATAATGCTCAGGCTTAAATGGCCCGTTCACATTCAAGTGCAGGTACTTGGACTGCTTGTCGCTCAACTTCGTGAGCTTCACGCCAATCTTCGCCAAATGAAGTGCGGCCACTTTTTCATCCAGCTCTTTAGGTAATCGGTAGATTCCAATTTGCTTGTACTT
>DDSI01000046.1 GCA_002343335.1 Bacteriovoracaceae bacterium UBA2394 | reverse complement strand
TTATATAAGGACAACCCAGATCGCATCACTATCTTCCGCGTCGGTGTCACCCGACGCTATGTAAAAAACATTATCTTCCAAGGTTTACGAGATCTTGTAAGAGCTCGGCTGCCGTGGAAATCGTTCGAGCAGAAGCTTGGAACGCCCGTTGATACGTGATGATCTTCACGAACTCCGTCGCTAGGTCGACGTTCGATTGCTCGATCGCGAAGGGTCGCAACTCACCTCGACCCCCAGTTTGCGCGAGACCGACTTGCGCCGTTCCAGAGTCCGTCGTGGCATCGAACAAGTTATTCCCTGCTCGACGCAATCCTTCTTCGTTCGCAAACACCGCGAGGGGAACTGCAAATAGCGGTCGAGTTGTACCGTTTGAGAAGGATCCTGAAATGGTTCCATCCTCGTCGAAGTCGATCGAGTTCAATTCCCCTTGCGCACCCCCGTCTTGCGTAATCGAGTTCACCGAGGAGGCCGAAGCATACTGAGTCACCAAAGCGGTTGTGCCGGTGGCTTGACCAAAATCCAATTCGAAGGATGTTATAGACGCGGCACCACCGCCCCATTGCAACGCCACTTGAGAAAATCCCTGGGCCGATCCACTTAACTTGAATCCGGCAGCGGTCATGTTGGCCCCTCCCGTATACAAGGTGGCGGACCCTGCGGAAACGACTAGGCTCTTAGTGGAGAAACCCCCTTGGTTCGAGAATACTAAGGTTCCTTCTTCTAAGATCACGGTCGCTGTCGATGCCCCTGATCCTGTGAACTGAACGTTCGTGGCCAAATCGGTATTATTAATCAACGTGTGATAGGTCCACGTGTTGTTATCCGTATGACGGAAATAGGTGACGAGCGTTCGAGTGTTACCAAGTGAGTCGAACGCAGTGACCGATGTGGAGAAATCCGAGGAGCCTTCAGCCGCCGAATGACTGCTTCCATCGAACGCTCCGGATGCAAGTGTGGTTTCAGAATTCAAATTGATTCGATACACCACTTGGCTCGTCGCCGTAGGAGAAGTTGAAATCGCCTGAATGTTAATGTCAGACAATGTTCCAGAAACCGAGCCCGTCGTCGGATCAATCGAATAGCCTTGAAGCACGAAGCCCCCGGCACTGGTGACCAAGTCTCCATTTCCATTTCGTTCGAAGATTCCGGCGCGAGTGTAGAAGGCCTCACCCGCCACAGAATTTACGATAAAGAATCCTCGACCTTGAATCGCGAGGTCCGTTCCCCGCGTGGTGTTACTAAAGGCCCCTTGACCGAAGTTTGCGGTCGAGCCGGCCAACCGACCCCCGAGACCGATTTCGGCGGATCCGATTTGTTGCGAAAGCGCAGATTCAAAGACTGGCACTGCGGCCTTAAATCCGGGCGTGGACATATTTGCGATATTGTCGCCCGAGATGGAAAGCGCAGATCCGTTAGTAGCAATTCCGGAAATTCCGGAGAATAATGCGGCGATGACTGTCATGTGACACTTCCTTCTTTCTTATGCGATCTACTTGAGAAGGAAGTCTAAGACTCTCCCGTTAGGGTCCAAGACCAAAAAACTTCCTTCAGTTCAATTTTTTTATGAAAGCTCAGCTCTCAACGACCATCGTGGAATCGATATTCGTAAAGATTTGTTCTTTCATTTGCTCCTTCATGATCGCCGTTACGACGGTCTTTGAAGGAACATTCACGACAAACGCCATTTCTCCCATGAGTACGAGAGAATCCTTGGCACCTTTTTTCTGTAACGCCCCTAGCGCTTCAGAAAGTCTCGCGCGTTCCGTCGCCGAGATTTCAATCTTCCGAGACTGCAGACGTTTTTCTGCATGCTTGGAAAATTGCACTTCCGATTGATTGAGCACTTCGTCGAATGACGTTCCTCCCGCTTGACCACCCTGCACAGGCTGAGTCTGCGGACGAAGGGGCTTGCCTTCCGTGGCACCCACCTTCTTAATTTGGGAGAAAAGCAGCGCTCTTTTTACCTCATCCATGAAGTTAAACTCCTCCAGTCGAGCCGGAATTGGGATCCGGCGTGGGTGTCGGTGCAGGTGCAGGTGCGGGCGTCGGAGCCGGCGCGGCTGCAGCTTGCGGAATCATAATCTCCAACAATGCTGTCGCATTCACCTTCTGACCGGATTTCAAAAGTAATGTAGGTGTCGGACCATCAAAATTTACGCCGACCACTTGATCCTTCATCGAAATGGTAGGGCTCATATCGATGCCGTTTTTATCTTTTGCCGTAATCACCATGGAATAAGTCTGGCCGGGCTTCAATTGAGTCACATCCAACTCGTGCATTCCCTTTTCGCCGGGAGCGCCGACAATTCGATGCACCGGAAATCCGCGATCGTCTAAGAATTGGATATCCACCGAAGCGGCATCACGCGGCAAATCATACTGAATTTTTCCTGGACCCGTAATCGTCGACGCAGCCACACGCACTTCTTTTCCAAGAAGACCGACGACATTCGCAGAGTTGTTGGCTGCCGTGAAAGTAATTAAATCCTGCATGCCTTTACCCATATTCGTGAGCTGTTCCAAACTGGCGAACTGGGAAAGCTGCGCTACGAATTGTTGGGGATCCATGGGATCCAAGGGATTTTGAGCAGAAAGCTGCGTAAGCAGAAGTCTGAGAAATTCCTCTTTTCCAAGCTCCCCGCCATTGGCCTTCGGAGTTTGATTGAGCTGGGAATTACTGAGTGCTGTTGAATTTTGAAGATCAACTACGCCTGAGTTCATGCGGCTCTTCCTTCATCTTGTGCAAACCACTGTGAAAAATCTCGGCTCTTATCCGCTCGGATGCGATGAGCGTTCTCTTGTTGAGCTTGTTTCCACATCGATTCTTGCTGTTGTTGATGCGAGTTCTTTGAGTTTGAGAAATCTCGATTCGCTTGCTCGTGATTGAGAGAGCTCTCCTGAGATTGTGTGACCCCTTTGGCATCAGCCACGACATTCATCTTGGTCACTTGTAATTCATCGACTTTTAAACCAACTTGCTTTAGCTGAGCTTTCAATTCGTGACTTTGCGATTGGAGCATTTCCTTGGAAGATTGTTCAGCAGCTTCGATCACCAATCGAATCGCTTTTTGCTCCATCTGAATGGAAACTTTCACAGCTCCTAAATTTCCAGGCTTCAAGCTGAGAACCATCTCTCCGCCTTGCTCCGTTTGAAGCACTCGATGAATCAGAGGCTTCATGTCAGCAACGAGTTGGCTTCGCACGGCTTGGGGTTGAGCTTCTTCACCTGCCATCACCGCTTGAAACGGGTTCAAGGCATTAGTTTGAATGGAAGTTTGAGCGGAGGCTTGAGCCTTCGGATCCAATTGTTGCTGCACCCACAGGGAATCCGTAAAATTCTTTAAGCTCATCGCCGGAGCTTCGGCCTTCGCGTCTTTTTGAGAGGCGGTATTAAATGCCAATGCAGAATCTGTGGCGATCGCGTCGGTATTTAACTCGCGAATTTCATCTGCAATGGAAGTGAGGCTATCTGCCCTTACGTTTTTGATCGATTTATCGGATTTTAAGAGCGTCTTGATTTCCGCTTGCAACACTCGCCCTTGAGTTTCAAGCGATTGCTCTGAAGCATGGTCTAAAGATTGAATAACCGATTGAGAATCGAGGGCGGCGTCTTCCGCACTCACGTCAGTCAAAACAGAAAGATCTTCCGCACTGATTTCTTCCGCGCTCACTTCTTCTTCGCTCATCTCATTGACGAGCTGTTGAATCTCTTCAGGCAGAGCGGGGGGCTTCACGTCTACGACCGGCGTTTCCACAGCGGCCACTTCCATAGGGGCCACTTCTGCCACAGTCTTTTGAGCCACAGGCGCTTCTAAGGAACGAATGAGATCTTCAAGGGAAGTCTTCACGGAAACTTTGGGAAGATCCGCCACAGGCGCGAGATCGGCTTGCACAAGAATTGCAGCCTTTAGATCCTCTTTCGAAGTTGCCTTTGCAGACTCTTTTGAGACTTCTTTGGAAACCGGCTTGGAAACTTCTTCAGAAATTTTCTCAGAAACTTTCTTCGCCGCCACGGGTTTGGCTTCGGGAGCTTGGTCTTGCTCAGCTTTCAAATTTTCAATTTTCTTACCAACCGATTTCTTCACTTGATGGGCGGGAAGTTCTTTCGTTGAATCTTCCTTAGAAGCATTGGCCGGCTTCAATCCAGAATCAGATTTTTCATTGAGAATATGAGAGAAATCATCCGCGGAATTCTTCGAAGCGACTTGCAGAGCCGTTGACTTCGAATCCACTTTTCCGGAGACCCCTTTTGCAAGGTCCATCCCCGAGGAGGAGGCGGGCTTCACGCCCAGCAAATCAAGAGGTGAGAACGATGTAAATTTCATCTCGCCCTCCTGTTGCTTGAATGTATGACTTCGGTGACATCTTCATTGAGATTATCGAACCTCGGATTTCGACAGAGAGCCCCAAGAAAAAATATTTTTCATCGAGTCTCCACTGCTGTTGCTTTGTCCGCTTGCAATTTTAATTTTGGAAATTGTGCGGTAATTTTTGCCGCCCGGGTTGCCGGCATGACGGCAAGAATTGCACCCGCCTTCTTCGTATCCATCCGGTCGAAGATCTTAATGGCGAGCTCATCACTCACGCTCTTTAAGAGCGGTCCGGCTTGCTCGGCATCCATGGCTTCGTAAAACCGCGCCAGCTTCTTCAACTTGCCTTCTTCCTTCTCATCCCGAGTATTCATGAAGTCCGCAATCTCTGTGCGCGCCGCATCCACTTTCTTTAAATGTTCTTCCGTTTGAGTTTTAAGGGATTCCAAATACTTCTTTTCGGTATCGATATCTTGATCGAGCTCCGTAGACTTTTTATCGAGCACTTCTCGGAGAGCTTCGACTTCGGTCTTGGAGTAATACTCTTTCTCGGGGAATATCCCCTCTTTCCCCGCCGCGGCCGTAGCTTCTTTCGCTTCTTTCTTTTCGTCGCCTTTGGCAGCAGGCTTTTCAGCTTTTTTCTCTTCTTTTTTGGCGTCTTTTTTCTCCGCTGCAAAACTGGAATTATGGATCGAGGTTAGGATCGTGATCGTGCTGACGCTGATGACGATAGCCGCTAATTTCATCCATGATTTTCGTTTCGAGCTGTCGAAGTTCCTCTTCATATCGCTCCCTTTCCTGATCTTCCAAATGCTCCATCGTTTTTTTCTTTTTCCGTTTTTCGATTAGCTTGAGGCGCTCCTCCTCCACCTTTCGAATCAAACGGTGGATCTCTTGGCGTTTTACGATGGCTTTGCGCTTTATCTCATCCCGAAACGCCACCGAAAGTTCGGTGAGCTGCTGATTCGCACTCACCTTCTTTGCCACAAGATCCTTCAAGCGTGCCAACTCATCAAAAAATTGGCGCTCTAACTGACTCAACTCGTCTTTCGCTTTTTGAACAGCGCGATTGG
The DNA here is from genome assembly GCA_002343335.1 of Bacteriovoracaceae bacterium UBA2394. Taxonomy (GTDB): domain Bacteria; phylum Bdellovibrionota; class UBA2394; order UBA2394; family UBA2394; genus UBA2394. The sequence continues at coordinate 503 of DDSI01000046.1, read as the reverse complement.
CCAATGCCAAATTCTTCGCCTGCTCGTCCATTTCGATCTTTCGAACCTTGGCCACGGCCTCCAATTTAAATTTGAACCGTTTCACCTACGTCCTTCATTCGAAAAAATTCTTTGCATCCCTGCAACGCTATCTTCAAATCCCGCGGGCTCCGTCGTGCCCTGCTTCAAATAGGCTCGGATCTGCTCTATATATTGAATCGCTTCGTCATAAGCTGGATTCGATCCCTTCACGTAAGCCCCAATATTGATAAGGTCTTCCGCTTCCGCATAGTTGGCCAAAATCGCCCGAATTCTTCCTGCAAGTGCACGATGCTCCGGCGTGGTTACATCGGGCATGACCCGACTGGCGGAATAGGGCACGTCAATAGCCGGAAAGTGATTCTTGGCCGCCAGTTTTCGAGAGAGAATGATGTGACCATCCACAATCGATCGCACGGTATCCCCGATCGGATCGTTAATATCGTCGGCCTCCACGAGCACGGTGTAGAGGCCCGTGATGGAAC
>DDSI01000234.1:13281-14341 GCA_002343335.1 Bacteriovoracaceae bacterium UBA2394 | reverse complement strand
CGCAACTACTTCTTAATCGAGTTGAGCAACCTCGTAGAAGCTCCAGGCAATCTCCGAGCTTCGTTAAGCACTCGATCGGCATCGGCTCTCTCGCTCGCGGTCGATTGCGGATTGGCATACACTCGGTCGCGAATTCGCTCTGCTTCGAGAGCCAAAGCAGAATTCGAAACCCGCTGGTAATAATATTGCTCGGGGTAGATCGGTCCCGTGAGAGGATTAATTCGAATCGCATTGTCTATCGGCTCATTTCGAATGCGGCTATTCAATGGCTGTTGCTGAGGCGACCAAGGTTGAATTGACTGAGTCTGATATTGAGGCCGGCGAGCTCCGGGATTGTTGTAATAGATCGTTCTCTGACCAACCTCTTGTCGGATGGAATTAATCACGCGATTGTCTTGCATCAAATTTTGGTAGGGCGCATTTCCCATTTGCGATTGATAAGGCACTCCTTCGCGAATTCCCAGGTTGGCTCGGTAGCGCTGTTGTTCGAGCTTGTAGCCTAGGGTTTCTGACGGATCGTCAAAACGAGGATTTCGGTTGATGATGCCAGGTATGGGGCCATAAGCGCCCGGGATGCGGTAAGGATCGAGACGCGTGTCAAATCGAATGCCGCCCAAATTTTGATTAAAAGGATATCGATTGTAGGCATTCGGAGCCGAGCGGTTGACGGAGCCATAGGGAACATTCAGCGGACCTCGATAAACTTGGTTTGAAGCATCGAGAAGCCGACCTGAATTCAAATGCCATGGTCGAGGATCAATTCGTCGCTCAACATAGTACTGCGCATGGGCGCCTGCAGTAGCCAGGCCCAAACATAGCCCCGCCGTAATCTGAATTGCTTTGAAATGCTGTGTAGAAAAACTCAACATGCCGCCTCCTCATGAAGAAAAGAAAATTTACCCTTAAAACACCCAACCCACTCTTTTCATACGCAAACGCCTCGTGTCAATCTGTTGAGTACTTGCTGAGGAATATTACAGCCGAAATTTTTGGAGGAGGAGCCTCGCGATGATGGACCGAAACTTAGCGCTTGAAACTGTACGTGTGACCGAAGCGGCGG
>DDSI01000234.1:0-13267 GCA_002343335.1 Bacteriovoracaceae bacterium UBA2394 | reverse complement strand
GCCGCTCGAACCGTCGGGCTTGGAAATGAAACCTTGAGCGACAAGGCCGCTGTGCAGGCTATGAGAGCGGCGTTTAATCGCATTGAGATGCGAGGGCGGGTCGTCATTGGGGAGGGCGAACGAGATGAGGCGCCGATGCTCTATATAGGAGAGATGGTGGGCACGGGCGAAGGACCGGAAGTGGAAATTGCGCTCGATCCTCTTGAAGGCACGACGATCTGTGCACATGGACTTCCCAATTCCATTGCCGTCGCCGCGATTGCGGAGCGCGGAGGATTTTTGCATGCGCCTGATGTTTATATGAAAAAGATCGCCGTTGGCCCCGATGCGGTAGGGGTGGTGGATCTGTCGAAGTCCTGGATCTGGAATTTGGAACAAATTGCGAAAGCAAAGGGTAAGAAAGTGGATGAGATGACGGTGATTACACTCAATCGCCCGCGCCATGAGGAACTCATTAAAGACATGCGAAGCCGAGGGTGTCGCATTCGGCTTATCCAAGATGGTGACGTTTCGGCGGCGATCGCGGCGGCCGAGCCGGATTCTGGAATCGATGTACTTATGGGAACAGGTGGAGCGCCTGAGGGAGTAATCTCGGCCGCGGCTCTTCGGTGTTTAGGAGGAGACTTCCAAGGGCAACTCGTCTTTCGGAATGATCAAGAAAAAGACCGAGCAAAAAAAATGGGGATCTCAAATTTCGATAAGATTTACAAAATGGAAGAACTCGCGCAAGGGGACGTGATGTTCGCCGCTACTGGCGTGACGACAGGAACATTTCTTCCGGGCGTAAATTTCACGAAAGGCGGATGCACCACGCATTCCGTGGTGATGCGCTCGGCAACCGGGACCATTCGCCATTTGATTGCAAAGCATCGCTTCGATATCAAACCCTATATTTGGCTTAATCTAGAGGACTTGGAAAAGAATGCTTGAGAGAAAATTAACCTTCGCCGCGCCGATCGAAACCGTTTATCAGGTCATTCGCGATTTTGAATCCTATCCTGAGTTCTTATCGACCACGCACTCTGCTCGCGAAAAGCAGAGTAAGAAAGGTGTTGAAGTGGACTTCTCAATCGAGGTTCTGAAGGAGATTAAATACACCCTCGCTTTTGAATTAAAGGAACCCACGGAAATTCGTTGGAGTTTCGTAAAGGGAGATCTTATGAAGCGAAATAACGGCGCCTGGATTTTGAAATCAAAAGGACCGAAGGAAACAGAAGCTACCTACCAAATCGATATTGATTTTGGATGGCTCGTTCCCAAGATGATTATCGATCAAGTGACGAAAATTCAGCTTCCAGAGATGTTAGCTGCCTTTCAAAAGCGAGTGGACAAGCAAGTGGCGGAGGCCTCATGAGTTCAGATAATTCGGGAAAAAAAATTTGGGAGGAGCTCTTGATGGGAGCGATCGAGAGAATCGCCCAGGCTCCGAGTAAATTGAAGGATCCCAAAGAATCGGTCACAGCCGCAATGGATTGGGTGAAATCCATGCGAGATGATTTGCAGGGTCGAATCGCCGCCGATGTTTCGCAGCGACTTTCACAGATCGACTGGGAAAGCCTTTCAAAAAAGGTGGGCGAGCATTTGGCAGATCGTTATGATGTGGAGGTAACGGCCCGCATTAAATTGCGTCCAAAGAAGACAGATTCAAAGCAGGATCCTAAGATTGAAGACGAAGTCCAAAGTTCCAACCACGAAGAAGAACGGCAAGAATAAAACTCGTCAGGAAATTTCTCAAACCATCACGCGACTTGAAAATCGCGATCCGAAAGGCCTCAATGAGTTGTCGACCTATTTCGAGGCCGGAAAGTCGTTGCGACATACCGTTTGTTTCACGGGCCCGGCAGGCGTCGGAAAATCATCATTGATCTCAGAACTTGCTCTCGCCAAATTGAAGCGCGATGAAAAGAGCACGCTGGCATGGCTAGCATGCGATCCATCGTCTCCCCAGTCCGGCGGAAGCCTTTTAGGCGATAGAATTCGTTTAGCGGGGAGAGAAGTAAGAAACCCTGAAAGACTTTTCGTTCGTTCTCTTTCGACACGAAGTACTTCCGCATTTTCTCATGCCATTCGAGATATTGAAGTATTTCTTTCACGGTTCTTCGATGAAGTCTGGGTGGAAACTGCGGGCAGCGGCCAGACGCAATCAGAAGTCGCCTCGCTTTCTGAAATCACCGTCTTAATTTTGCAACCTGAAACCGGCGACGATATTCAGTGGCTAAAGAGCGGCGTAAGGGAAATCTGTGATCTCTTCATCGTCAACAAATCAGACCTGCCTGGGGCTGAAGCCATGACTCAAAGTTTGGTCGATTTAGGCATTGAGCCTCAGCGGGTGATTCAATGTTCGGTGAAAGAGCAAAAAGGGTTCGACGCAATCCTCGAGCGAATTGAAGATTTGCAGAAGTCTTCGTCTCAAAAATATCGCCTAGCGCGTCTTTATCAAAAGCACGCAGAAGCGCTTTTTTTGGAGCAGGAAATGCAGAAACTTGAGCGAAAATTAGCAAAGATTCGGAGGGCGTCTAACTTTCGTAATCCCTACCACTTTCTCTCCAAAGGTCGGAAAAGGAAATGATACGTTTGTTTGCCCGTGTTTTTTTCTCCGCCTTGTTGCTGTGGACGTGGAGCCTCGTTGAGGAACAAACTTTTGCTATGAATCAGCAAGGCAGCACTCGAGCTCAAACATTTTTTACGCAACTCAATAAAGACACGATGAATCTTGTGGATGAATTCTACGATAAGGACGCGACTTTCATTGATCCTCTCGGAACCCATCGGGGNNGGGTGTCGCAGAGATTCGAAAATATTATGAACATCTTTATGAAAACGTGATCGAAATTCGATTCGACTATGAAAATGAAGTTCAATCGGGCAACGACACCGTCCTCATTTGGACGATGCGCGTTCGCCATAAAAAAGTAAAAGGGGGCGATTGGATCGTAAGTCACGGCAATTCATACATTCGGTTCGACCCGAAGACGCAAAAGGCAATTTACCATCGCGACTACTTCGATATGGGAGAATTTTTATATGAAAATATTCCAGTTGTTGGCGGAATCGTTCGCTACATTCGTAAGAAGGCGGCTCAGAAATAAGGAGCCAAAAAAAGAGGCAGGGTTTAAATCAGTTGCCTGTCTTAAACCCTGCCGGTGGTAAAGTTGGTGGTGGTATGTCTCTTTGCATGGGTATAAGAGCAACGTCAGTGCCAGGGTTATCAATTTTTAAAATTTCTAAATAATTTCAATGGGTTAGGTTTGGCTCGCTGTCCACTGATGTCCACACGGGTGTGGATTTCGCAGCTTCTTTCACAGAGATGACTCAATTTAGGGACATCGAAGGGCCACAAATAGGCACACTTAGTGCGGGGAGCTTTGAGTGAGGCCGAGACCTTTTTGAAGATCGCTGTCCTCGCTCCCATTTCGAATACGAATGATCGAGGACTCGACGATATGCCCGGGCGAGATACGCTGATTGAGAAGCGTTCCAGGATTGTCGATCCACACATTGGGTCGATAGGTCGCCGACACTTTGGAGAATCCTCCCACGAGTTGTCCTTCATTGTTTAACCATTTTGTGGGTGATTGCTCGTCAGAAATTTTGGGGCCATCTTGTTCAAGCGTTCCTAAGGTATGTCCATAGCGCAACGAGGGATCAATATTGACGGCGGGAACTCCGTTCTTCACAGAAATTGCCCCAGCAAAAATTTTAAATCCCGTGGTGGATGAGTTCAAAGAAGGTCCTGACTGAGCAATGGAGCCAAGCGTTTGGCTCGAGCTATAGGNNGAATCGTCTGTGCTGACGAAAAGCAAGGCTCCTTTATCCGAATCCTCGGCATCCAACGAAGATTTGGGCTGAAAATATCCGTCGCCAACGAACGTGATGGGATGGTCTCCGATGCGAATACTGGAAGCGGTCGAACATGTAGGATCAAGCTCCACGGTATTGTTCCGCGATGGAATACTAATCGTGGCTCCTGCCTCCGAATTGACGGTAAAGGTATATGTCTTCGTCTCCCAACTGCCACCTCCACCGGGCACATTGATCGCCGCCGCTTGAAGAGATTTTAGTGAAAGAACAGTTGCAAGCATTAAAAACGTCATCAATTTCATAAAAAATCATCTCTCTCGTTAGTTTTATTCGGCGGACATGGGGTTATTACCAGCGGTCTCGTCAATCGACGTGGCAGGTGAATAGAGTCCCGAACCTTCTTGATACACTTTCGTGACATACTTCACGGACGTCGTCGTCCCATTTGCACCTCGGCAAAGCAAAATCATGCCTTTGCTATCCACTTGTTTCCCCGCGGCGGGCTTCCATGTGTTCTCATCTTGTCGGACTTCATCGATCTTTTCGACGAGATCTTGAATAGGCGAGCTGGTAGCGAGCACGATACCTCGATCGATCGTGACAGGCCCGGGAGTAATGTTCACGCTGTTAAAAGTGCCGCCATAACGAACATGAGATGAATCGGGTAAGCTCGTGTAAATCTGTTTCATTTTAACAGCTCCCGGATTTACAAAAACGACTTCAGCATCCGAGCGCTCAAAAAACAGGCCCACTTTCTCCTGCGTCGTGTCTCCCACATAATATTTATCTTGCTGACTTCCTAAAACCAGCGTCGAAAAATCGTTTAATCGAGCTTTTAAAACATTACTTTGGGCCACGAGCTCAATGAAGGTATCCGCAGTTTTCCAGAGCACCAATCGAATGCGAAATGACTTAGGATAATTCTTTGGGTCCGGGTTGCAATTCTCAATACAGTGCATATCCCATTGAATGCGATGCACATCTTTTGCGAGTGTTGCGAATGAAGCTTTTAGAGTTGCGGGTGCGGTGTTGGCGTTGGGATTCTGAGAGTCGTAGGAAATTTTGAGGGGCAGGTTCGTAAGATCTGTTCCAGCTGTGAAAGCATTGACGCGTTCGGTAATCCAAGAGCTCAAGGATCCTTCCAGTTTTTGAAAGTTCGCTTGCGCATGAAATCTGCCCGACTCCGACTCCACGGACATCTTTGCGATACCGATCGTCTTCAGCGCTCGTTTTCCATACGTCGCCATAATGACGGAGCCCACCGCGATGACAATCAAAACGACAATGAGCGTGTTTCCTTTCATTCTCATTCGGGCATTCATTTTTAAATCTACTTTCATGTTCATCTCCTTCAGAGAACAAAACTTAATCTGCAGGGGTTACAGGCACTGCCGGGGGAGCTGGAATGGGACGACATTCATTCGGAATTGTCGGTCCGGTCGTGATGGCCTCTCTGGCATAGGGAAAGGGATTCTCTTGAGGGTGCCATAAGTGTGGCGAATAACAGGAACCTGAACAATAAGACGAAAAGTCCGCTCCCACCACTGCATGTGCGGGTTCCATCACAGAGTAAGAACCTGTTAATCCCGCAAGGGCTCCGCTACCTAGAGATTGAAAAGTTTGTCGCGGGTCAGAACAGCATCCACGTCCGGGGGCGAGCTCGCATTGAACCGCATCGCATCGATGAAACTGATCTGCTGTGACGGATGCATCATAGGAACTGCCATTTCTCTTTTTGTACGAAAGTTTCGACATTCTAGAATCCACCGACACGTTGTATGTCCGAGAAACGCCGTCGATTGTGCCCGTGATCGAGCGAGTCGAAGGTCCCGAGAAATCTCGGAATTCCGCGTCGTACGGCCACACCGTGTAACCCGTGGTGGCTTGATGGTCCTGCAAGCACTGACAATAGCGGGCAATCCGTTCATTAGGAAAGTGGAGCAAATTTTCCCACTTTGGATCATTTGCCGGAGTCGTATCATCCGGGGGATCCATGTCTTCGTCTTTCATTTTCCAGACTCGTTCTTGATTGGATGCATTTCCAGGATACGGCACCGTGGCCATATTGTTTGCTTCCGTTTGATCCCATGTTCCTGGGCAGGGATTTCCAGTAAGATTGCAAACATTCGGCCAATCGGGATCTCCCAAACTCTGCTCGACATTCCAATCTTCTACAAATTGGCATGCGCACTTTCGTCTCCAAGGAGCATAGGCTGTTCCTTGCGCGACATCGGCGGTGGGAGTGCCACTCGGAAATGCCAACCATCGCATATGGGCGTCACAGGTAGGACGATCGAGCACCCCGCAAACCATACGCTTTTTCATCCATTCAGAGATAGGACCTGGCGTGGCACTATTGGGAAGAAAGGCCTTTTGGTCCGTCACCATTTNNGCCATTAGAAAGTCGGCGACGAAAGGTGTGATCGTCGGAGTCTTCTTCTCTTAAACAATTGAACCCAAAGATAAATTTAAAGGGAGTGAGTTCTCGACCCATCATGGCCGGATCGTAAAAACTTGAACCCCCAGGATAGTTCATTCCCTGAATACTGAAGCTCGCTCCAAAGTGTTCAAGACAGGCTCGCACGCGTCGACTATCGGCTCCGGCATGCATGACGTCGCCGCCTTGAAAACGCACTTCATCTAAATTGAATGCATCCCAATTGTTCCAATTCCAGGTCTCTGGCGGAGAAAATGCATTGGCATCCCAGTTGATGCCGTCCACAGGAGTGCCGCACATGCAGTAAGCGGAAGCTCCACCCTCGCTCTCGGGTCTTCCTGCATAAGCGCCATAACCTTTCCAGTTAGGTTGTGAGGGATCTAAACTGCCATTGGCATACTGATAGGCGCATTCTGGTTTGCAGCGACTGGAAGGATTCCGAATAGAGCATTCTGTCGACTCACCAATGTCTTCCATCGCNNCATGTTGCGGACAAAATTCACAGGAGCAACGCTTTCGGAAAAATTGTAAACGACATTTCCATTTTCTAGGACTTCGAATCCAGCATTCGGATCTACCGATGTTCCCGCTTTTAGATTTGCATCTGCTTCAAGTGCGAGAGTCAATTGCACCCGGCTGATGTCTCGCAACTTCACGCATTTCTGAGTGGGGCTTGTCGGATCACAGCAATACCTTTCCGCGGTGGGATCGGGAGAGCAGTTTCCGGGAGCTGACGTGTAATACTCACTCGGATGAGAGAGGAGCTGGTTGGGGCCGGGAAGAACATATTGGGCTGAAGACGTGCCCGATTTGTTCCAAGGATCGAATCGAAAATTAATGAGAAACTTTTTGACTCGCACTCCCGTTGGACTGATCTGGCGAGTCGTAATGCTCGGATCGTCGGCGGGCACTCCAAATCCCTTTGCATAAATCGAGCGCATCAGTTTCTCGTCTTGCACAAAATAGGCGATCATTTTAGCGGGGCTGACGGTAAGAGAACTGGTATTGGCAGAATATTCCTTCTTATCAAAACCATGACCGCCATCATGCGCGACACTAAATTTAAATTGATCGTTCATTTCTGCGTCGACGACGGCGAGGTTGGAAAATTCGGAGTTGAGAAAATAAGCAATGGAGCCGAGCTTCATCGTGCTTTTGAATCGATCCTTCATGGCTTGCGATTCATCCGTTCGAAAGCTGACAGTGGCTTCGCCCTCTGAAGTGGAGGACGTATCCATCGTCACTTTGGCACGAATGTTTCCGATCGGGTCTGCGGCGATCACGAGCACATCCGTGAGTTCGCTTCCACTTCGAATGCCGGCTTTCGCGCCCAAATTGTCACTTGCGACAGCCCGATAAATTCCTGGCAGTACTGTGTCTTCGCCACTCGCGCCGGAAATTCTTTGAGCTAGATCGAGATCAAACTTGAGGGCATCCGTAATGGAAATTTTCCATTCTGTGGCCTTTCGTTTTAGTTCCGATTCCACAACGGTTCTTCGAAAGAGAAGAAAGGCTCCTACCGCGAAAGCGATCACAACCGCAGAGGTAATGACGCCCACCAAGAGTTCAGTGGTTGTAAATCCGAGCGAACGACGTCGCCCTTTATAAAAAGGTTTCCATTTCATACACGCAGCCCCGTCTTTGATTGTATCTTTTGCTAAGCAATAATCTAGGGTTCGCAACTTTTGTTTACGGAACTTCATGTACGCATAAAGTGTCTTTCAATGCTCGAAGGCCTCTTTAGCCTCTAAGGGAGGAATGAGCTGCAACGAAGATTTACACTTGTGTGAACGGCGCCTCTCCCGCGCTAGACCTTACCGCGAAGGGCAGGATCCAAACGATCGCGCAGTGCGTCGCCAATCAGGTTGAAAGCTAAGACGTTAAGAAAAATGCAGAGTCCCGCAAAGGTGGAAACCCAAGGATTCGAACTTAAGAAAGTTTCCATGCCCGTTCGAATCATAGAACCCCATTCTGGAGCGGGTGGCGTCACTCCCAGATTTAAGAAACTCAAACCCGCGGACTCCAAAATTGCCGTACCTAAACTGAGCGAGCTCAGAACGAGAAGCGAGGGCACAATATTGGGAAAAATATGGAGGGAGAGTAAGCGTATGCGGCCCACGCCAAGGCATTCTGCGGCCTGAACGTAATCCTTCCGAAATTCCAATTTCACTTGAGAGCGCGTGAGACGAATGAATGAGGGAATCGACGTAAGCGCCACCGCTATGATTACATTGAACAGGCCTGGGCCTAGAATAGAAACGACCACCAGCGCGATGAGTACCGCAGGGAAGGACATCACGATATCAGTGGCTTTTGAAATGACAGCATCCAAGCGAGTATGCGATCCCGCGAGCATCCCAAGCGGAATGCCGATAAATCCGGCAATTGCCACAGTAACGCAGCCCATCAAGAGGCAATAACGAGCGCCGTAAATGAGGCGCGAGAGCAAATCTCGCCCGAGCGTATCCGTGCCGAGTAAAAAGTATTTCCCATCGCGTGATTCAAAACTGGGGGATAAGTTTTCCAGTCCACGAAAATCTTCGAGCGGGGAGTGCGGAGAGATCCAGTTCGCGAAAAGGGTGCAGATCACCAGTAAACTTACGAGTGAAATTCCAACGAGAAGTGTCCAATTCTTTCTCACCGCTCCATCATCCTTTTAATCTCAAACGCGGGTCGACCCACTGATGCACAAATTCAGTGATGGCCATGACCACAATAATTCCCGTTGCAAAAATAAGAACGCCACCTTGAATAGCGGGGTAGTCTCGTCCTTCCACGGAGGCGACAATCCATCGGCCCATGCCCGGCCATGCAAAAACATTTTCGGTGAGAATTGCGCCACCCAAAAGAAGTCCAAATTGAAATCCCAGCATGGTGATCACCGGGAGAAGCGCATTTCGAAGTGCGTGACGAAAAAACACAGTTCTTTCGGGCGCGCCTTTAGCTCGCGCTGTTTTAATAAAATCCGCGCGCAGCGTTTCCAAAAGGGAGGAGCGCATGAGTCGAGCGATGAGACTGAGGGGCACGGTTGCTAAAGCAATCGCGGGCAGAGCAATATATTGAAGTCCAATCCAAAATGTTTGGAAATCGAGCCGAAGAAGAGAATCCAGAAGGACGAAACCCGTCATGGGCTCGTAGTGACTCGAGTAGCTGAGCCTTCCTGAGATGGGAAACCATTCAAGTTGGAGTCCAAATATATAGACAAGAATGAGGCCTAAGAAAAAGACGGGGAGGCTTAGGCCAAGGACGGAAATGCCACCTAGGAGTAAATCTACAAAGCCCCCGGGCCGTTTGGCCGCAAACGCACCCAGCAGAATTCCAATCAGCGCAGAAAGAATAAGAGAGACAATACTCAACTCCAACGTCGCCGGTAGTCGATCCAAAATTTCTGCAGAAACCTCTCGGCCGGTTCGGATACTTAGCCCTAAATCCCCGCTGGCTAGACGGCTGATGTAAGAGCCGAGCTGATAGGCAAGCGGACGATCCAGACCCAATTCCTTTCGAATGGATTCGATCGCTTGAGGAGTCGCTTTTTCTCCGAGAACAATTTGGGCCGGATCGCCCGGCACCAAATGAATGAGAAAAAATACGGCCACGACGGCGAGCCCTAGCGTCACGAGGGCCTGAAGGAGTGTTCGAAGCATTCTACTTCAGCGACACTCCAGCAAATCGGCGATCGCCGACAGGTTGAATGTCGTATCCAGAGACTTCCGCTCGAACAGGCATCACATTCAATGAATGGGCAATGGGGAGCATCGGGCGGTCGTTGGCCATTTGCACCTGAACCTTCTCATAAAGAGTAGCTCGCTGATTGAGATCGGAAATTCTTTGAGCCTCTTTAAGCCAATTCGTGACGAGTTCACTTCTATAGTAGGCATAATTGTTCGTGGGAACTTGATCAGCAGAATCCTTAGACCACAAGGTCATCAAAAAATTATCCGGATCGCCGTTATCCCCCGTCCAGCCAATGAGTACTAAGTCGTGTTCGCCCTTACCAATTTTATCGAGGTAGGTTCCCCAATCGTAACTGACGATTTCCGTCGGGATGCCGACACGTTGAAGATCTGCTTGAATAAATTCAGCCATTTTCTTTGCATTGGGGTTGTAATCGCGCGCGACGGGCATAGCCCACAGCTGAAGCTTGGGAAGATTTTTCAGCCCTGCCTTTTGCAAAAGTGCTTTTGCTTTTTCGGGATCATATTGAGTGTCGGCCACATTGTTTGCATATCCTAACAACATGGGAGGGATTGGATTCTTGGCTTGGGTTCCCATGCCTTGGAAAATTTCTTTAATGATACGTCCGCGATCAATAGCGTGAGAGATCGCCTGGCGAACTTCAAGTTTATCGAGCGGGGGCTTTTTCATATTGAAAGCCATGTAGCCCACATTCAAACCTTCTGACTTCAGAACTTTCAGGTTCGAATCTTGCTCCATCTGAGCGATGTCGGAGGGATTAGGATACGTCATCATGTGCACCGAACCGCGTTTCAATTCCAGCATCCGCACTTGCGCGTCTGGAATCACTCGAATGATCACTCGAGAAACCTTGGGTTTCTCACCCCAGTAGGCAGAAAATGCTTCAAGTTCCATCTGATCGTCTTTTTTCCAAGATTTTAACGTGAAAGGTCCAGTGCCCACAGGCTGTTGATCAAAGGCTTTTTGTGTTTTGAGAAGTGCGGTCGGGGAAACAATCGACATGAATTGCATCGCCATATTGGCCAGAAAAGGTGCATTGGGAGTGTGTAAAGTAATCGTGATCTGATGATCATCAATCTTTTTCACTTCCTTCACGATTGAGCTCATTCCCATATTCTCCCAATACTTGTAGGGCGCGCCCGACGCATAAGCGGGGTGATTTTTATTCATCTGTCTTTCGAAGCTGAAGACAACTGCATCGGCGTTGAACGGCGTGCCATCGTGGAATTGCACATCTTTTCTCAAATCAAAGGTATAAGTAAGGCCATCTTTGGAAATTTTCCAAGCAGTGGCAAGACTCGGCTCGATCTCCGTCGTGCCCGATTTAAATCGGACGAGCGTCTCTAATATATTGACGCCAATCGATAGGGATTCGCCGTCATCGTGTCGTGCCAAGTCCAATCCTACAGAGTCTCCCGCTCGAGCCATGACAAGCGTTGAGCCGGAAGTGGATGCGGAGGACGTGGTCGTCGTCTTACTTTTGCATCCCGAAACTGCGATGACTGAAATTAAAATTCCTAAGCCGATGGAGAAATATTTTTTCATGCCTTTCGTTCTATCGAGAAAGGCGAGATTTTGGCTACGGATTCTTCAGGGAACGATTAGGAATCGCGAAGAGCTGCCATTTCCCGCTCGATCTTGGCGCGCTCTTTATGGAGGCGTTTAAGGTTATTTTCCCACCACCACGTACCAGATTCTCGGTCGCGCTTAAGCTTTTCGGTGACTCGGCGCTCACGATCCTGACGGTTTCGCCAGAGCCATTCCATGTCTTTGGATACTTTTGCAAAGTGCGCTTCATATTCCGGAGTGCCCACCTCGGTGCGTAGAAACTTGAGCTCGTTCTCCTGAATTTCCTTTAAAATGGAGTCGCGTTTTTGATCCAGTCTTTGCAATTTTTCCAATCGACGTTGATAGGCTTTGTCGCGCTTTCGCTGAAGTTCCGCGGCAGCCTGTCGGTCCAAGACGCTCTGTAGACTGCGCTCCCGCACTTCGACATAATTCTTCGGATCCAAGGCATTCGATCGGAAGAAGTGATGCTTCTCGTTCAGTTTCTTTAAAAATACTTTCGCTTCCCGAGACGAATCATTTTGTAAGTGGTGAATTAAGTCTTGAACTTCAGGGGGCAGTTCAGTGTTGGAACCCCCCTCAGGCAGCATGTAGCGCTTCGTGCCCGTCGAGAAATCTTCGACGGCCAAAACCCAAGCGGCATCCTCCCATGGAGCGCTTCGCGGTGGAAAGGGCAGACCAGGCCGAGTTTGAAATTTGCCGACGACATATTGCTTTCCATTCCATTGATAGCGCATTGCCGAGTCGCCGGCGTATCGTGCGAGCGCTATTTCTGAGGATTCCCTAGGTGCTCGTTGTGGTTCGTTCGAATCGGCGGCGGGAGAATTCTGCCGTGCATCTTCCGTCGCGCGATCCAAAATATTATCCGCCGCATTTTTTTCCGGATTTCCAAAGCAGCCACTTGGCGCATCCGGAGTTGGGCGTTGTTTGATCTCTCCTTCAGGAACGAGATCACCAAGATCTAATTCGAGTTCAATGCGCTCTTCTTCTCTTTGATCAGGCGGCACATTTTGCGTCGTGGGTTGAGTGCCGGGTGGAGCAGGCGGAGCAGTTGTAACTGTTTCATTCTCAACTTTCACTGCGGGCGTTTCAACAACTTGAATCTCATTTTTGGGCCCGGGCACAGTCGGGGCGTCCCCAACTTCATTCTTCGTATCACTCTTTACCTCTGTTAATTCCGCAGATGGCTGTGTGGAGGCTTGTGTAGACGGAGTTCTATTCAAAGTCGTTCCCGCATCAGGCGCATTGTCGTCTTTAATCTCGGCTTTTACTTCGGGGATGCCGTCGTTCGGAGCTGTAGACGNNGTTGAAGGTTGTATGGACGGAGCTTGATTTGAATTTCGTTCAGTCACCGCATCACCTTTCGGAGCGGCATTGTCTTTGGTTGCGGCGTTTATTAATTGTTGAGTGAGCTGATCCGCTATTGGCGTCTGCGGTTCGGTTGGGGTCACAAGCGTTTCCGCCCCCTGTTCTGTCCCAGGAGTTTCCTCGACTTTGTTCTCCGCTGTTTTGGGCCCGGGCACAGGAGCAATCGGATTCGCATTCACTTTGTCCACTTCCGGTCTCACTAAATCTTCGACCTCTTGAGGAGTGACGATGGCGGCGGGGGAGGGTGAAGCAATCGACGGAGCGGGGGTTGGCGCTGTTGTCGGTGAACCCACTAATTTATTTCCTAAAATTTCGTTCTCATCGGATCTTTTGTCCTCGATTTTTGGGTTGGCTGAAGAGGGGTCTAGAGAATTTTGGTCGGTATACAGGTTGTTATAA
>DDSI01000076.1 GCA_002343335.1 Bacteriovoracaceae bacterium UBA2394 | reverse complement strand
TCCCAGAGCATCACTTCGCTTTCCGCATCGGCAGCAAGCATTCGCATGACCTGTAAGCCAATGAGAGCAAGGGGCGCATTTCCAGCAATCAAGGTGATGAGCGAGGTCCCCTTGGAAAGGTAAATGGAGGCCGTGTCATTGATCGCATCCTGAGAAGCCAGCTCGGCATTATCATTTTCCAAGCCTGCTTTGACAGCGTCGCTGACCGCCGCTTGTCCTGCGAGTTGCGCTTGAGTAAGCCCCGCGGATCGTCGAGTGAGTTCGGTCACAATCATGCGATAGCTTTGCAAAATCGCAACGGCATCGCCGTATTTATAAACGGGATTCTTTCGGAAAGTGAAAAGATCGCGAGTGCGATTCAAAAACACATCCAGATTCAAAAACTTTTTATCATACGTCACACCGACGACGCCTAGAAACATACGTCGTTCCTTGCGAAGCCACTCGCGCATGAAGAAAATATCAGAAATCTTTTGCGCCCATTCTAAACGCTCTTTTTTCTGAGTTGCATTTTGATTTCTCCATCGCTCAGAAAATCCGTAAGTTTCCAAATACTTCACGATCACATCTTGAAGAAGGAACAATGTGAATTGAGAGGCAGCTTGTTCAGCTTCCATCGTCCCCGCTTGGAGTTCCTCAATTTTTGCAAGCATGCCCTGAAGGCGCGCCGTTGGAATTCTCCATTTCGATGTATCCATGGACAGACCGCGACCTGAGCCGGCCTGAATCACTTCCGGAACGCCATCGGGATAATCACGAACGTATTTCATGTTAGAAACCCAATCGATCAAGTTGTTGATGGCTCCTTCGTAATATTCCGTGAATGGAGCAAAATTGATGGAACCGTAGTTGGGAATCTCTTGTTGATTGTTTTCATCGATGGTCACTTTTTGTTGCGAAGGAAAAGCTCCACTGATGAAGGTTAACGCCTTGGCTTTCGCACGAAGTTGAATGGCGGTCGCATTGAATCGGTTAATGGCAGAAGCGAAGTTGGGCTTCGACAAATCAGCATTCTTATCGCGAAGTTCAAACGTTTCCGGATCAATATCCTGATTGATAGCCGGGATTCGAGCTCCATTGGAGGTTTGGTCACTCAACCATTTCATTCCGTCCTGCCCAACAATCTGATCCTCTACAAATTTCTGATAGGCAGTATCGATATCCTTAATGGCATTCACAAAGTATTCACGATCTGCAGCATTTCGTTGAAAAATCTCCTGCGCTAAGAACTTCTGAAGTTCGCTCTGATTGAATTGAGTGAACTTATAGGTTCCCGGCTCCAATTGCGGGGGGATCATTCCCGGCCAGTTCAAACCCGGCTGTACGCCTCCTTGATTTTGTTGAGCAAAAGCAGGGGTCACTAAAACCGCTGCGATCAAAAGACTGAGGATTGAGTTCAATCGCATGTGTATTTTCTCCAAAGGTTACAATTTCAAAATAGCTAGGGCCGATTCTGGGTAGGCTCTTCTTTAGCGTTGGGATCTTAATATATAGACAAACCGCCGACTCTATAGACAAACCACCGTCCCGAGATGTGCTGCTGATAGCGCATGGCCCCCTCACTGTAAAGTGCCAGCAGCTTTTTTTTCCGGAATCTGCGAGACTTTTCTCCAATGACTGAGGCGACTTGGCTCTGGGGGAAACCGGGCTGGCAGCATTTAAACCCGCACGTTTGGATGAAAGATCACGAGTTTCGATTTGTAGGACTTGTACCTCTCCTCACTCGAATGGCTGTCGTACGACTCGCCGATCATTCTCTCTGGGCGTGGTCGGCTGTCCCTTTAACGGACAGGGAAGTAAAGGAACTCAACGAATGGGGCCAACTCAAATTCGTCATCGCCCCCAATGTGTTCCATCATTTTTTCCTCGGGCCGATGAAACAAAAGTATCCAAAAGCGATCTTCTACGCGACGCCGGGACTCGAGAAGCGTCGAAAGGATTTCAAATTTGATCGAATCGCAAGCATCGAAACCCCTCAGGATTGGCAAAATGAATTTGAACTTAGGATTTTACGCGGCTCTCGTTTTTACACGGAGTGTTTGATTCTTCATAAGCCTTCACGAACGCTCTTCGTTGTCGACATGCTCTTTCATCAAAAGGAATGTAGGCACCCCTGGATCAATCTAGCGTGGAAGGCATACGGCGTGCTCAACAAAGTGACCTCTTCTCCGATATGTCGCCGCCTGGTTTGGAACCGCGCGGAAGCGCGGAAACTCTTTCAGGAAATTCTGACGTGGGATTTTGAAACGTTGATCATGAGCCATGGAGAAATTGTCCAAAACGGAGGAAAAGAAAAGCTCCGCGAAGCGCTGTGGTGGCTAAAGATCTAAATCACGCAACGCGACGCCGCACCGGGGCGTGCGCGAGGTAGGTCTACACGTCATACTATTTTCATGCGTGATAAAGTCGAATGTCGAAAAGGCAATATGGTAGAACGCCACGAAGTGACCTATCTCATGCAGGTCATTGCATCTTTGAAAAACTACGCGATGACCTACGGAGTGAGTTTAGAACGAGCGATCGAGGCCCATGAACCTCCATTGTCGGAATGTGTTCGACACTGGATCAAAGAACAGCAAAAGGCCGGGCAAGAGCGAGCTGAGGGCGAGACCCCTTACAAAAGTCTGGGTAATTTAAAGCAGCAAATGCGTGACTCCGCGGCTAAAAAGAAGGCCGACGATGACGATGAGTGGATCAAGTGACCAATAAGCATTGACGCCTCCCCTCACTCGCGGATTGATGAGGAATTATGAATTCACTCATCTTGTTAGCGACGCTCCTTATTCCCCAAATTCAAACTGAAGCCATCACCTATGGCGATTCAAAGAACCCCCAGGAAGGATTTCTGGCCTATGATGCCAACGCAAAAGGTGCGCGGCCTGGAATTCTCATTGTGCACGATTGGATGGGCCTTGGCGATGAGATGAAATCGCGTGCAAAACAATTGGCAGCGTTGGGTTATGTGGCATTTGCTGCAGATATTTATGGAAAAGGGATTCGGCCAAAAGATTCCTCGGAAGCCTCGAAGTTAGCGGGATCTTTCAAGGCAGATCGCGCGCTTCTGCGTTCGCGCATTAATGCGGCACTGACAGAATTGAAAAAATCCAAAAAAATAGATCCGAAGAAAATCGTCGCCATCGGATACTGCTTTGGAGGCACGACGGCTTTGGAGCTCGCGCGATCAGGCGCGCCCGTGGCCGGAATCGTAAGTTTCCATGGCGGACTTCAAACGCCAACGCCCCAAGATGCGAAAAACATTAAAGCGAAGGTGCTCGTTTTGCATGGTGCCGACGATCCCTATGTCCCCGAGACCGAAGTGACTGCATTCCAAAAGGAGATGCGTGACGCAAAGACGGATTGGCGGATGATTTCGTACGGCGGCGCGGTTCACAGCTTCACCATTCCGAGTGCAGGGAATGATCACTCGAAAGGTGCGGCCTACAATGAAAAGGCCGACAAGCGTTCGTGGCAGGACTTCATGAATTTTTTAAAGGAAGTCGTAGGCTAGTCTTATGATTCCACTGGCCGAGAGAATTCGACCCACCCATTTAGAAGATTGGGTAGGCCATGAAGAAATCATGGCTCCGGGCCTGCCTCTTTTCGAAGCCATCCAAAATGATCGTTTGTTTTCCTGCATTCTTTACGCTCCAGCGGGAACTGGCAAAATAAGTCTGGCTTTGCTTTTGAAAAAATACACAAAAGCTCGCTTCAAAATGATGAGCGCCGTTAGTTCAGGCGTGAAGGATTTAAAAGGCGCCATTGAGGAAGCCAAGGCCTGGAAACTTCGCGATGAAAGAGACACCGTTTTATTTATCGATGAGATTCACCACTTCAATAAGTCGCAGCAAGATTCCCTTCTTCATGCAATTGAATGCGGCGACATCATCCTGATCGGTGCTACCACAGAAAATCCCGCGTTCGAGCTCAACTCTGCGCTTCTCTCTCGAATGCGTGTTTTTCGGTTTGAATCCCTGACGAAGGAGAATCTATTAAAAATCTTACAGCGTGCGGAAAGGCTCCTGCTGGAAGCGAACGAACTGAAAGCTGCGATTGACCCTGAAGTTTTTGAAACGATCGTATCTCACGTGCAAGGTGATGCACGAACGGCGATTAATATTTTGGAGCAAAGCCTGCCGGCACCGACCGTTTCAAAAGTCCTGAAACTGCTTCAAACCAAAGTGCTCTATCACGACAAACACGGCGATCTTCACTATCAGGTCGTCTCAGCCTTTATCAAAAGCATGCGAGCCGGAGAAACTGACGCCGCGCTCTATTATATGGCCCGGATGTGGGAAGCGGGGGAAGATCCTCTCTTTATTGCGCGTCGAATGGTCATTTTCGCGTCAGAAGATGTGGGAAATGCCGATTTGAGAGCGATCGCACTCGCCAATGCGGTGCGGAGCGCTGTGGAATTTGTAGGACGTCCTGAGTGTTACTATGCCCTCGCCCAAGGCGTGATCTATCTTTCCAAAGCGACGAAATCTCGCGAAACGGGAGATCGATTCCAAGCCGCGCTTCAAAAAGTAGTGCGAATCGGTGCCGCTGCAAAGGTTCCCGANNAAAAAAAAGAGGGAGAATCCTTTCTCCCTCTTGAAGTTACTTCGTTGCTTTAATTTGAATTTTTTTAGCCTCTTTTAGAGCGCTTGCCGCTTTCGGTAAGAAGATATGCAATATGCCTTTATCGAAATTGGCCTCAATTTTCGACTCATCGAGTTCCGTTGAAAAAGGAATAGCCCGATAGAAGCTTCCATAGGACCTTTCCACGCGCGTGAAATTTTTACCCTTCTCCTCGTGGGCTGAGCGCTTTTCTCCTTTAATTCGCAGGACATTCTTCTCAAATGACAAATCCACGTCGTTTTCCGTGAGTCCCGGCAGCTCCACGCTCACTCGAAAGCCTTTGTCCTCTTCCGTAATATCTAAACTCGGACTGAACGTCGCGACTTCCGTCCCGGAACTTTCACCCTCAGAAAGAAAGGTTTCCATCAGGCGGTTCATTTCTTTTTGAAGAGAATTGTAAGGATTCGTGAATGGCCGATTCAGCTCCAGTTCCCGAGTCCATCGTAATGGTCTTAGATTCATAAAGCCTCCTTATAACAGGTTTAAAATCGTTCAACTGAAAGCTAAGACGCACTTTTACACTGTCAAGAAAGGGGCAAAAAAATCTTAAAAAAGATAATCTACGACTAAGGCGCTGAGCATGACCACCAGCAGAATAATCCTCAAGATGAGTGAGATAAAAAAACCAAGGCCGGCTCCCATTCCTGATCTTAGAATTCGAGACCATTCTTTCCGCTTTGCAATAATTTCCCCCACGATTGCCCCAAAGAATGGGCCCGCAATAAGCCCAATAGGCATGAAAAACATTCCTACGATTCCACCGATCGCGGCGCCAAGAAGACCATGGCGGCTAGCCCCTCCCAATTTTGCGCCGAGGACCGTGGCTAAGAAATCCACACCCCAGGCAATGATGGCTAAGGAAATTTCTAGGGCCACCGTCCATCCACTAAAAACTTCCGGCAGAAGTAGCTTGTGAATGATCACTCCTACAACAATAAAAAGCGCGCCTGGAAGTCCGGGCACGATGGTTCCAACCGCCGAAGCAATCACGCAACAGGCCAGAATTGTCCACGCTGTAATTTCAAGATAGGGAAAGTCCGCCATAACTGCGTCAGTCGAGCAGAGACCTTAGAGGAACGCCAGCACCGTCTTGACCGTTTCAGCATTCTTCGGAAGCATTGAATAGATGCGTTTATTAAGCGGAACTCTCTGGGGATTTTTTACAATTTCCGCAGCGCATGCTGATGCACCTCGGGATATTGACTACGCACTGTATCAGCAAAGCGCACGCTTTCAGATTTTACCCAAGTATCAGGCGGTGTGGGGAAGTCGAGATTCGTTCAGTCATGAATTGAGCGTGGATGCCTCTGCGCGATATTGGGAAAAAAATGTTTTAAGACTTGGCTACGACAGACTCAGTCGTTCTTATGCCTCCACCGAGGCCCTTAATGACCACATCTTTCGCGTCGGTCACGTCACGACTCTTACCTCCTATCTTTATCTCGACGCGGAGGGTGCCTATTCGCACGATCCCCATTTCTCCGCTGAGTGGAAAGGCATACTTGATCTCCACGGAATTCTCCCTGAAGGTTCGGACATTGGACTCGCCGTCACGGGAGCACATTATTCAAATTCCAATTCCATTTCTTTGAAACCTTCTTGGTCAAAGGAGTTCACAGATCAGGTCTTGATAGGCTTATCTTCGACGATCGCTCTCAAACCGAATCGCGCTGTTGCTGCATCCGCGTTCGCTCGTTTTCGATTTACGTCGCGCTGGTCTACTCGACTCAGTGTTGGCGGCGGAAAGACGGACGATGGCGGCGGTATCATCGCACGGTTTTTTGAAGTGGGAGGAACCGTGGGTTATTTTGTTTGCAAGCCTTTTGAACTTTCAATTGGCGGGGCACTCTATAATGCGAACAATCGAGATGAATATCGGCTTTCTCCCGCTTTAAACCTGATCTTTTGACCGATAGTCCGATTCAAGAAAAACTGGTAAATCCTCTCCCCTCGTGAAAAATTCTTCGAAGTTTATACTCATCTTTTCCGCTGTTTTGGCGCACCTTGCGCTGCCGCCTCTGCACGCAGGCAAGGAAACGAGAGTGAAAATCGTAGGCCAGCCTTTTGAATCCCAATGCCATCGGCTCATCGAACAATTTGCGAGGGAACATTTCGAACGCGGCTCTCTCACCGCGGGTCGCTTTACAGAGCTGGACTCGATTCTAAGGCAAGCTGGTGTGTCTTCTGAGTCCAGAATTTTAGTAGTCAATGCCATCGCCCACGTCGCTTCGTCGACGGACCCAGATCCGCTGTTTCGTTACACCCTTCACGCTCTTAAAAACTCAGAGCGCGATAAGCAATTCGCCATTTGCGCGCTTCACGGTGGATGCAAAATCAAACAGCTCGAAGGAATTCAAAATTATGTGGAAATTCTTCCCACCTATGAAGTGGTGTCGGAAGATCCCACCTCTCATGCGCTCTCCGTCGAGGGAACCTCGCGCGCACCTCGGTCGGGGGAACGTCACTGGTCTTCCGATGCACGCCTGTTAGTCATGGACGTTCAAGGAGGTAAACTTACCCCGTGGTACAACTGGGTCTCCGCGTTTTTTCACGAAACGCAGCATTACGCAGAATTTCGTTTAATTTCGGATTGGGTGGAAGCGAGCATCGCTCTTCAGAATACTCAGCAATCTTTGGATACATTTTTTGAAGACTACTTTCTCCTGCAACCGGATGGGCGAGTTTACGTTTCAAAAGATTCTTTCAATATCTTTCGAGAGAGCCGAGCCTATGACGCGGGTACGAAGGCTCTGGGCCTCGTGCTATCAACACCTCCCGAAGAAGCTCACATGCGAGCTCTTGCGATGGCCCAACTTCGAAAACAAGTGCTCGAATCGAGCCTGCAAGCTTTTAACATTCATGAATCGAATGTGTTTGAATTTGGTCGGTATGTCGCTCTTCAGATGTTGGCCACCATCGATCGTGCGCGTAGCCAGCGTCTCATCCCTTAGAAGCCTCGGACTGAAATCCAATTCTTCGTTGCATACTCCACGATCGATCCCCACGTAGATAATTCACCAAGCCTCGAACGCGATGGAAGCTACAAAATTGTCGATAGCCGAGAGATTCCAAAAGCGCCGTCAGCATTAAAAGACTAAGCTGACTTAGTCTCGGATATTTAAAGAATGCATTCTCCTCAATAAGTACTGCAAAAGTAGACATCACTGCACCAAAGAGAACGTCGATGATAAAAAAGAGAAGGATCGTTTCTAAACTGATCCAACCCGTGAGCCCGCCGACCAAGGCGAGGAGATAGCCGAGCACTTCAACGAGTGGGCCGAGCAATTCCACAAAAAGAAAATAAGGATAAGCAACAAAGCCCGCGAAGCCATATTTGGGAGAAAGAAACATTTGCGGATAGGACATTAAAGTTTCGGCAAGCCCACGCTGCCATCGTTCCCGTTGCCGCCCGAGGCCACGCGCATTTTCTGGCACCTCTGTCCAACAAACAGGCTCAGGACTAAAAGCGATATCGACGGGCAAGTTCCGACTGGCGGCATAAGCTCGCAAACGCAGGATCAACTCCATATCTTCGCCGACCGAATCTCGCCGGTAGCCTCCCGCCTCGACGACCGATTTGCGATGAAAGAGACCGAATGCACCAGAAATAATCATCGTGGAAGAAAAGACCGACCATCCAACGCGGCCAAATAAAAAAGCTCGTAAATACTCCACGATTTGAAATAAGGCCCAAGGATTTTTCGGAAGTCCGGATCGAATCACGCGCCCCTGTCTCACATCGCTGCCGTTTACGGGACGCACCGTCCCCCCTACCGCGAGCATTGTGTCGGGCTTTTCCAGAAAGGGGAGCACGACCCTCTGCAAACTATCTCTTTCTAAAACGGAATCAGCATCCACGGTACAGAACAATTCAGATCGGGAAAAACCAATGCCCACATTGATCGAGTCTGCCTTCCCCCCTCTTTCTTTATCGATCACCAAAAGATTGGAATAAATTTTTGAGACGAATACGCCGCGAATCTGGCTGGGTGAAAGACGAGCATCATAGAAGAGCGTGGCGGGAGTGAGCTCGAAGGCAACTTTTAACGTTTTCATTGTGTCGTCCAAGGAGCCATCATTCACCACGATGACTTCAAACTTGGGATAATCGAGCGTTAGAAACGATCGGACGGCATTTTCAATGGAACGCTCTTCATTTCGTGCCGGAGCAATCACCGAAATTCTTGGCGCAAAAAATGAAGATCTTTCACGGATCGAATCGAGCAGCGGCTGTAAGCGCGTCGATTTTCTAATCGAAAGAAAAGACACGGCGAGAAGAAGAAAAAAGAAAGCGTTAGATATCAGAAAATATCCAATGACCCCTTGAAGCAATAGATTAAAGACACTTTCAACCGTCATTCTTGAAGGGCTCCCCGGTTGAGAAGATCAAAAATCGCGCGCCTCACATCAATGGAATCTTCGCCCGATAGATGAACGAGAACACCTTGCGAGGGCATCTCACCCCAGCGCGACATTCCTTCCAAAACTTTGACACGAACTTCTTCCGATGGATGATGAAGCAAATCATGAAAGATAGGCAGCGCTTCCCGCCTACCTAGCTTGGCCAAAGCTTCTACGGAACGAGCTACAACTGTATCGCTACTGCTCTTGGTCAACATCACGAGCTTCTCGAAGCTAGGATCGAAACGAATCTCGCCTAAAGTATAAATGATGACACTCGCCACCTCGGGATCGTAACAAGACTCTAAAAGTTGTAAGAGTTCCTCACCGCGATGTTGTCCAAGTCGAGTAAGCACCTCCAAATAGATGTCGAGTCGCTGTGGAGCTCTTCGAGCCAAAACTTCTAATACTTTCTGAATCTTCTCCCCGCGTTGCAGTCGACTCAGCGCGCGCATGGCAGATAGGGCGACGCTCTCATGCGGATCCTGAAGTAGTCTTTCGTACGTGGTTATAAAATCGTCAGACTCGAGCGCCTCCAAACGCAGCGAAGCGGCCAACCGTTTCCACCAAAGAGGTGACTGCAATTCTAAAAGATCTTCTCGATCGAGAAGGAGAAGGCGGTACAAAGACACTAATAATTCGTGGTCATCTCCGACCCCACCCGTTTCCTTGAGCGCCTCTAGAATCAATCGACGAAAAAACCCTCTCTCGCTTCGCGATTGAAGTTGCGCCTTAAGCCCCACGACGAGTGCTGCACGCATTCGTCCCGACTGGGCTTGAACATAGTGGTGAATGAGATCCCGAAATTCGCGCGTGCGATCGATATTATTGCGCCTTGTCACATAGCGTCGAAGTCGCCTTAGAAATGTCCAAACAACGAGAAGAGACAGCAGACCGAGCTGACAAGCAATGACGTAAATCGCTAGATGCGAAAGCCACAATCAAAGTGTATGAGCTTCCCGGGAAAAGCTCACGCACTTAGAAAAAAGGCGGATAAAATTTATATGCCTAAGGCAGTGGCCTTCGTCGAAAGGTATTCATAATCAACGAAATCACAAATAAGCAGAGGAAAAGAACAAAGAGAATTTTGGCAATCCCCGCTGCTCCAGCTGCAATTCCGGTGAAGCCGAAAAAAGCTGCCACAAGGGCAATAAGTAAAAATGAAAGACTCCAAGCAAGCATATATAGTCTCCTTTCCTAGGAGGCTAACGCGACTTGACGGTCTCACCTATCATCCAAAGTTGGTAGGTCTTTTGGCTATTCGCCCGCGGGCAGGGGTTTGACTTCAGCAACGATCGTCTCGATTTTGCATTCAAGAGCCACATGGGTCCGAGGCTTTTCTGCATCGACTCGCTCATCTTCTTCTAGCGGATGCTCAAACTCCGCAACGAGTTGAGCGCCCTCGCGCAATGAAAAATTAATCACAATCACTTTCGCGTTATGATCCATCACGCCAGCGCACTTTAAACCGGAATTCGGAATCTTTCCGAAGGTTCGACGGCAGCTTAAATTGGCTCCGTTATAAGCCATTTCAAACGCCCCGCTCAGATGATTGAGGAAGCCTTGCGGTCTCAACTGAACAGAGAAGACATAGGGATTCTCTGGCGCATCCTTACAACTTAAAAATTCATTCTGCTGCAATTCGATAGGCATAAGGGGGTCACTAAAGAGTGTTGTGGTAAGGACGGCGATGGATAGAAGGTTCAACATAACTTCGAATCCTAGCCAAACCCTGAAACTCAATTCAAGACTTAGTAATGGAGAAAAGTCGGCGTAATGCGATGCATTAGCTTTGTGCTGTCCGAATTTTATGAGAACCTAAGCATCGTTGGAACCGGAAGCGCCATTTTCTCCTTCTCTTCTCAAATTTTTACGCATTCAACAGCGATTTTGGTGGGCCATCGCTCTGACGGGATTGGCCATTGCAGCCATTGGTCTCTATTTTGCCAAAGGGCTTTCGCTCAATACGAATTTGGAAAGCTTACTCCCGAAAAATTCGTCCATTGTTCAAAATTTGCAAACCGTGGCCAAAAAATCTGGAGGCAGTCACGACTTTCGGCTGCTCATTTCCGGGGCTCCGATCGAGAAACTCTTAGAAGCCGCTCAAGCCTTTCAAGACTATGCTCAACAACACAAAGATTTTTTCCGATCAACGCAGTACCGAACACCGAAGCAATTCTTTGAAGATCATAAGCTCAAACTGATTCCTCTTGAATCCTTAGAAGTTATCCACCGCCGGGTTGAAGAGGAACGTAAAAAAAATCCCGATGTCTCTGATCCGCTTGGACTCGAGTCATCCCTCGCTGAAGAAGAAGAGAAAAATGCAGCAGCCCCAGAGTCTGCCCCGCCCTCGGAGACTTCCTCTCAAAACGATGACGAAGAAATGAAATCGGCGAAGGAATTGCTTGATCGTTTGGACACCATGAAGCCCTACTATCAAACGGGGGATGGAGAATTTCTGGCGATTCGGATCATCCCTGAAGCCGAAAGCATCGATTTAAATAAGAATCGCTCCCTTTTGAAAGGCCTACAATCTCACCTAAACGCTTTTGATTTTAAAAAATTAGACCCCAATATTCGCTACACGATCATGGGCTCTATTCCCGATCATTTAGAGCGCTATGATTCTATTATTCGAGATGTATCCTTTGGAGGCTTAGGGATCATAGCGATCATCCTCATTGTCGTTTTTTATTTTTCCTCGCTATGGGCCGTATCGACTCTCGTTCCGCCATTGCTTACAGGTCTCTCTTTGGGGCTCGGAATCGTCGCCCTCACCGAGAAAACTTTAAACACCATTGCAGTCTTTCTCGTGGTCGTCGTTTTTGGTGTGGGAATTGAATTTGGAGTTCATTTATGGGCTCGATTTCTTCAAGAGCGCGCTTTGGGCCACAACCCATTAGAAAGTCTCATTCGAACATGGAATTCTACCGGGCGCGCTACGATCACTTCAGCTCTCGCCCTTCTCACCGGGTTCGCTCTTCTCACGCTCAGCACATTTCAAGGATTTGCTCAATTTGGTCGAGTCGCCATAGTTCTCCTCACCTGCGTGGCAGGATCCTTCTTGGTATTTATGCCGGCGTGGATTTTAGTCACTGAACACTTTCGATCAAAACGCTTCAAAGGACCTCGCATCGACTTCGCCGCGCAAATTTCTAAAAGAGTGGCGAGTAAGTTGCCCCGCTCCACAGCAGCGGTCATTCGAGTCGTCTCGACCATGATTGTGTTGGCTTCCGTGGCACTGAGCGCATGGAAGTTGAGCTTCGATTACCGTTTTGAGGAGCGGATCACGGGCAAAGCAGTTTCCACCGAAAGAAAAGTTCAAGGTCAGATATTCACCGAGCGATTGAAACCGTCGGCAGTCGCCGTCTTTCCTTTGGAAAAAGATGCCGCGCAGTTTCTAGAATATTATCGAAAAAATAAATCCCGATTCCCCGATATTGCACTGATGAGCGGTCTGCCTACGTTTCTTCCCACCAACCAGGAAGAGCGTATCAAACGACTTCAGGAAATTTCTGACCTCTATGAAGTCTCCTGGCTGAAGAATTTTAAGGATGAAGACATTCGGCGGATTTTAAAGGAGATCAAACGAAACGCCTATATTCTCAGGCCCCACACCGACGCAGATCTTCCACCGGAATTGCGAGACCCGTTTATGT
>DDSI01000197.1 GCA_002343335.1 Bacteriovoracaceae bacterium UBA2394 | reverse complement strand
ACGATCGGTAGGGTGCGTAAAATGATTCGGGAATCGCCTGAACACCTGGCATCTTCACTTGAAGCGCGAGGTTCTTTAAGAAGTGATCCTTCATTTGATAAAATCGAGAGAGCGCCTGAATTTTCATGCGGCGTCCTTCCGAGGACTGCTTTGAACTGTCCAAAAAAAGTATGCTCGATCTCGCAGCGATTCCAATGATGATGCTAATCACCGCAATTCCAACGAGCACAAGACCTAAGGCGATTCCGCGCTCTCGAACGTTCCGCATGAAATATTTTTCTCGTTGCATACTAATTCGCCCCTTCCGTTTCAGGACCTGTGGAAACAGGACCTCCGCATTCCTGCGGAAGGGGTTGGCCTGCAGGCGTCTGCGTAATTTGGCGACGAATCCAATCCAGTCGTAAATCCATTGTCACATTTCCTGCACCGGGAAGATCCCAGCCATAGCCCGGCGCCACGAGCGAACCATTGGGATCGCAGTAAGAACTATAGCGCGTGAGCCCGGGGTTGGTGACGGGATCGTGAGGGAGCGCATTGTTGGCTCGAGGATACTTAATCAAGGAATTGAGAGCGGACAATCCACGAGCGTCGAACGTTCGATTAGGGGCCGTCACGCAGCCAAACATGTAGGCAGGACCCAAGGAGCAATAGACCTGATCGCAACGAGCCGAACCGCTTGAGGGGTAGTCTTCAATGGTTCCATTTGGAAGTTTAATCTTCGCGCGAGTAACGCGAATATTTGCGTCTGGATCGTGAAGAGTGTTGGGAGAACGATCCAACCAAAAGTCCCAAAGGTGACCTTGGCTAAATCCATTTGTACCTGGAATCCAAGAGCCGTTGTAACTTTCCTGGAGACACTGACAGAGGAGCGCTTGATCTTTGTCGCGGATTGCCGCTCCACCATTGGGATCGGCGTAGGGAGGATTGTTGGGCCCGTTTTTAACTTTGTAAACTTTCTTCGTGAGCGTGCCGTCGACGACCGTATCTCCGTCCCAGGTCGTTGCACATACGCGGTCCGCGACGCCCGTTTTATTGTGATTACAAATGGCATTCGGATCCCAGTCATTGGCAAGTCCGGGATCGGAATCTCCTAAGCACTTACAATAGGTGGCCCAGGGTTTTTTATTGTAAGAAGCATTCCAGGTGCCGCGAGCAAAATTGCCAAAGCTAGAATCCGCCATATCAGGAAGGCGGCAGTACATATCGGGCTGGTATGCGGCAACATTGCTGGGGTCGTTGGTGTCAATCGCTTGCAGCGCACTCGTCTTTAAAACATATTGCCCGTCGGGGTTGGGACTGGGTGCGAGCCCATAATACTTTTCCTGAATCCAGGTGGGATCGTAATTAAATCCATAGTGGAGAAGCGCGACAGCAGGATGCTTCCATGCCCAGAGATCATAGCTCTGTCTGGCGTCAAAGTGTTTAATGCACGCTTCAACTTGAACGTCCGATTCTGCGCCTCCGCCTACCCAATTCGGGACGGCGTTAAATCCTTCCCAAGTCTCCGGGGGTTTGAACGTATCGGGATCGTCTCCGGATGTGCCACACCGGCAGTAATTGGAGGTTCCATCAGGATTTCCCACGTATTTTCCATAGCCATGCCAATGAAGAGAATTGCGATCGGGATCTCCGAACACGTCAGCGCATCCTGGTTTGCATCGATTGCGCGGATCACTGACGAGGCAAGTCGTTGTCTCCGTCGAAGTTCCTGAACCAAAAAGCTCTCCCGAATAATTTTGTAAGCTCATCGGCTGAAGTGCGCGAAAATAAAGTTTTCCATTCTCGACAGAAAATCCGGGGCCCAACGTTTGGGTGAGTGGCGCCTTATCGACTGGCACCGCGTAAACAATATGCAAGAAGGCTTGCGAGACGTCCTGCCAATTTGCGCAGGGGCGCGCATCCGTCGGATCGCAGCACGCCTTTTCTCCCGGGATCTCCTGACAGTTTGGCTTCATCCATGAAGGATCTTTCGGGTGCCGTAATTTTTGACGGGGAAAGGGGATTTGAATGTCCTTCGCTCGTCGGCGGTTATCGAAAGTAAAGAAGAGTTGTAGCTTTTCGATGTTGGAAGCAATCGTTGTGGTTTTGAGCGGACCCGTGCGCGTTGATTTTTCGATGCGCTGAAGATTCCCTCCCGCATTGACCACGTAATCCACGGAATAGACTGCAGCGATTGAATTACTTTTATTCTTTAGCTGAGTGAGTCCCTGGTTATTGTCGAACGCACTTGTTTTGTGAAAGAGGAGTCCGGTGAGGTGCGTATCTTGCGTGACGGCCGATACGCGTACGATGTTTGTGAAGGATTCATTTCGGATCATCACAAAGGGCGCATTTAAAATCGACGCTTGAGCTTTAGTTTGAATTGCGTTGCCAAGTCCTTCCGCCGGTGGAGCTTTTAGGCTCAACGTTACAGTGTCCGTCTCTGCGAGCACGCCATCGACCGGAATTTGAAATTGATCCATCGGGGCAACAAGCAATCGAAACTGGTCCACGTTAGCATCATCTTGGGGGCTATTTGAAACCGCATTTCCCACACCATCCACGTGAGTGATTCCGGTGTAAGAGTCGTCGCCGAATGCCGCCCCTTCATTTGCGCCCGCGGTCCAGCCAGTACTTTTCACCGTGGCATTCAAATCGGTTCCTAAAATGTGAAGCACTTCCGTGTAGCTGCGGATGATATCTTTTTGTTGCTGTGAAAGTTTTAGGGCACGGCGTCCGACCACACTGCCGTAAGCAAGTGCTGCGACAACGGCCGCTCCCGCCAAAAGGGAGACCAACAATTCCGGCGTAGAAAAGGCCCTATAAATTTTTCGATTGGTGCGACGCATCTTGATTTAACTTCCCCAGGTATAAGTCTGTCTTTCTTCGTCTTTTCGTTCAACCTCTTGCAACGAACGTTGACAGTTCGCTCAAAGATTGATGCGGCGGGACAAAAAATGTCGGTATCAATGGGAGAAATCAAATGCGAGTGAAAGCCTGCGCGACCGTAGCCAAGCCGAGGATGGTGATGAAAACAAAGGAACTCAGTAAAATGCGGTTTTGTACTTTGAGGGAAAGTTTCATGAAGAGAACGGCCAAGATGACATACCAAAGCGCTGTTCCCAATTGAAACCCGAGTAGGAAAGTCCAACCGCCGCTTAAACTCCACGAAACGATGAGCATCATACCGCACCAAACCGCCGGATTAAAAAGGGTGAGCCAAAAGAGTGAGCCCGATCGACGTGGAACGTGGGCCTTTCGATGAGCCTTAAATGATAAAATTCCGAGAGCCATGAGAAAAATTCCCGCCGCAGCCTTCATGAGAAAAGTTTCGAAAAAATGGGCAAATGGCAGGAGAATCGTGCGCTGAAGTGACATGATGATGAGATCGGCCGCGAGAACTTGCGCCAGCAACTTAAACCAACGCGATCGTTCCCCATTCCTCGCGGCCGCCATCAAGAGCGAGCTAGCGGGTCCAGGGGGAATGGAAATGAGAATTCCCAATCCTATAGCCGTGAGCAAAACCATGCTGTCACGCCGCCGCCGCCGGAATATTTACTTCCAAACCCATTAAGAGGCGGGTGATAAATTCATCGGCCTTCGCTTGAGAATCGAAAGCATATTTCATTTTGAGTTGCCCGCGATGAGATTCTTGCTTGAAGTACACGCGAAGCAAATCGGACGAAACGAAATCAACTTGGGGGGAATCGAGAAAGAGCGTTTCTAGGCGGGCTTCCTCGTAGTCCCAATTTTGACCCATGAGCGCTTTGTCGATGTCTTCTCGAACTTGCTCCGTGTCCCAAGCGGCCGGATCATCTACAAAGAATGTCCACGCATAACAGGGTCGCTCGGCTTCCGACTGCGCGGGATAGACAAAGAAGTGACGAATGTCGCGAGACACTTGAAGTACAGCCTTTTGAAGTTGGGCGAGCGTCGCCTTTTCGGTTGCGACGTTCAGACCTTGGCCTACACGACCCACGATTTCAAAAGAGATCACGGGCTTCTTCGCGTAAATGCGAATCACATCCCCCATAGAGTAACTGAGTAAACCATTTGGCGACGAGACGAACACTTCCACTTCATCACCTTCGTTTAAGTCCTCTAAAGTGAGAAATCGCTTATCCTCACCTTCAGTTTTTCGAAAGCTATAGACGACGTCACCCAGATGAAATGCATACACTCCGTTCGGAGTGATCGAGGGAATTTCGTAGCCGATCGGTCCTTCCGTAGAGACATAGCAGCCTATAAACGTGAGTGGACGACCGATCAACTTGCACAGTTGATCCCTGTAAGGTTCGATACTGGTCGCGGAGTAGACGACAGTCGACAGGTTCGGCCAGATCTCCGAGAAGTTCTCCACTTGGTAAACGTCTTTTAGAAATTCCAACAAATTGATCAAGTACGTGGGCACTCCTGACAACAATCGGAGGTCGGTATGACGAACTTCATTCGCGGTTTGCTGCAGCTTAGCGGTCATGTCTTCAATCATGCCCGTTTCCGGTCGGGGAAAAGCTTTTTTAGCGAGAACTTTCGGCACTCGCGTGGAAAGAAATCCGGAGACATATCCGCAAGGCACGCCCGAAGGAGTGACGCCTGTTTGAGCGGAGGATCCCCACGTGAGTCGTTGATCGCTCAAAAGCCGAACATTCGAATGCGCTTCGATGACAGAGCCAAAGGCCATCTGGAATTTCTCAAAATTCCGAATCATAGGTTTATTAAAGAGAATGTTCTTCGAATTCCTACCCGTGGTTCCGGAGCTCAAACCTACAAATTCAAAAGTGTCATGAAAGAGCGCAGCCGAACGGATGTCGCGAATCTGGCGTTGGACGAGATCGTCGATATCGTCATATTTGTAGGCCCGCGCTTGATCCAAGAAGTCTCGCAGAGAGGCGGCCGATTCCAAGCCGCTGCGTTTGGACGTTTCCGTTCCTCGGAGCTGCTTCTGAAGCTTCTTAAAGGCAGCATTTTGCAGCTCCATAGGCTTCGCCTGGGCTTTAAGCATCTTGCGGAATTTCCATTTTAGAATTTGTGAGAGAGCTTTATCGATCCATTTCATGCCTTTACTTATCTCGCTTTGAGTCGGTCGAGGTCATTGAGCCTCATTGACATGGCTTATGGAAACTTGTCAGGCTGAGCCGAAAATGGGGTGGTAATTTGACTGAGGCATTACAAAAAAATGCGAGCCGGGAAGAAAAGAAAGACCAAGTTTATTGGACTATTTTGAATGCGGCCTTAGTTCTGGATTTTCGAAAAGGGCATCAAAAATGGACCTTGAGTGAACTTTCCCGAACCACGGGGGTGACTCGCTCCCTTATCTATTATTATTTCGGTAAAGATCGCATGAGCATTCTGCAAGAAGCCATTCGATTTATTGGCGAGGAGTTCTTCGGACTGACCCCTAAGCGCCTTCAGCTTTGGAAAGACGGAAAAATTGCGACGGCTGTTCTCATCACTCGTGCGGCGATCGAGCAAACCCCAGCGCTCGGGGCATTCTACTTGGCGCATCGGTTCCGACCGACGGAGTTGGGTGAGTCATTTCGAAAACTTGAGAATCAATATGTGAAAAAGTTGTCCGGTTTTTTCCCAAAATTGGGCCCGGATCAAATCCGAGCCCTTTACGGATTGATGTTTGGCCTGGTCTTTGCGCCAAATTTAACCGAAGCAGCGATCGACGAAGCCGTTCGGGTTGCGATGCTTGTCGGGAAGCGCAAATCCGCTTAGCGTTCCTGGCATGGATGGCAATGATTTGAAGCTCTTTTCCGGCACTGCGAATCCGGAACTCTCGAAAAAGGTAGCGTCCTATTTGAAGATGAATTTGGGGGATATTCATATCCGCCGATTTTCCGACGGTGAGGTTTTCTGTCGCATCAATGAGAATGTCCGAAACTCCGATGTGTTTCTCATTCAACCGACTTGCGCCCCGGCGAATGAAAATATCATGGAACTGCTGGTCATTATGGATGCGCTTAAGCGAGCGTCGGCGGGTCGAATCAATGTGGTCATGCCCTACTATGGCTATGCCCGGCAGGATCGAAAAGATTCTCCACGCACTCCGATATCAGCGCGATTAGTTGCGGACCTCATTCAGTCCGTGGGAGCCAATCGCATTTTCTGTTTGGATTTACATGCCCCGCAGATTCAAGGTTTTTACAATATTCCCGTCGATCACCTTTTTGCGGCTCCGGTCTTGCTCAATCGCTTGTTAAAGCTCGTTCCCAATGATCGATCCAAAGTAGTGCTAGTTTCTCCTGATGCGGGTGGCGTGGAGCGAACACGCGCTTACGCCAAGCGATTGGATTGCTCGATCGCCATTGCGGATAAACGTCGAGATGCCCCAGGACACGTGGCTGAGGTGAACATCATCGGGGATGTGAAAGGCAAGGAAGCCATCTTGATAGACGATATTATAGATACCGCTGGAACGATGGTGGAGGTCTCAAAGGTATTACTAAAGAGCGGAGCGGAAAAGGTTTGGGCTTGCTGCACGCATCCCGTGCTTTCGGGGCCGGCCACGAAGCGCATCATGGAGAGTCCTTTGGAACGAGTATTGGTGACAGACACTATTCCCACTGCGGATAAAGAGGCGATTTGTCCTAAAATTGAGGTTCTTACGGTTTCCGAACTTTTGGGAGAGGCGATCGCCCGTATTCATAGAGGCGATTCGGTCAGTTCTCTCTTCATCTGAGGGAGTCTCTAACGGCCATTGAATGCTCTCTTGACCATCGGAAATGGCTTTTCGTACTTTGGCGAGGACCGCATTTCAGGTATGTCTTTGAATTTTAGGAGTAAAGAATCATGCAACAGGCGCAATTAAAGGTAGTTTCTAGGGATCCCAAAGTATCTGGTCAGATTCAGAAATTACGCGGACAAGGACTCGTCCCTGCTAATATCTATGGACCCGGATTGAAGAACCAGTCCTGCGCTTTCTCCGAAAAAGAGCTTCGCAAGACCTTCAACAATGATTTGGGTTCCAACATTGTTTTGAACTTGGAATCCGATTCCAAAGAATTGAACGGCAAGAAAGTCGTATTGAAGGTTGTGGAACGTCATCCTTCCACTTGGCAGGTCATTCACGCGGATCTCTATGAAATTCAAATGGATCGACCGCTTACGACGTCGGTAGCGTTGCATTACACGGGAACTCCCGATGGCGTTAAAAATGACGGGGGAATTTTTCAAGTCGTGCGCCGAAGTGTGAAAATTCGCGCGCTCCCTTCAGACATTCCCGCTTTTGTGGAAGTCGACACCTCAGCATTGAAGCTTGGCGAGAGCCTTCACCTTTCCGAAGTAAAGATCTCCGATAAGATTACAGTTTTGGACTCAAAAGAATTCGCAATCTGCTCTGTTGTGGAACCTGAGAAGGAAGAAGTCGTCGCGCCAGTGGCGGCGGCTCCNNGCGGCGGGTACGGGAATTGCAGCGGCGGCCGGTACGGCGGCTGCCGGTGGAGATGCGGCAGCAGCTCCGGCGGGTGGCGACAAAGCGAAGAAGTAAGTCGTTTTGTCACGCATTGTTTGTATCGTTGGATTGGGAAATCCTGGGCCGAAGTATCGGGGAACTCGACACAACATTGGATTTGAGTGGGTCGATGCTGCGGTAACGCATTTGGATTCTCGAGCGAAATTCAAAGAAAAGTTTGAATCGGAATGGGTTTGTATTGATACCGATTCCACAGAATTTCATTTCTTAAAACCACTCACCTTCATGAATGAAAGCGGCCGCGCGCTCTCCAAGTGGTTGGATTCTCATCAAGGTGAGAGCAAGATTTTGGTTGTCTATGATGAAATGGATCTAAACGTGGGTCGAATCCGTCTTCGCTACTCGGGCTCCGATGGAGGCCATCGCGGAATTCGTTCGATCATCGAACGCCTCGGAACGCAAAATGTTCCGCGACTGAGGATTGGTATTGGAAGGCCTGTTTCCGAAACGGTGGATTTTGTTTTGTCTCGATTTACTCCTGATGAGAGAAAGATTTTGAACGATGTGCTTCTCGATGTTCCGGCGGTACTAGAGATATTCGCTAGAGAAGATGAGGCCATGGCGCTCAATTGGATTAACGCTTTGAAGTACGGAGGACAGTCCTAGTCATGTCGGTAGAATGTGGAATTGTGGGATTGCCGAATGTGGGAAAATCCACATTGTTCAACACGCTGACTTCCGCGCAGGTCCCTGCGGAAAACTTTCCCTTTTGCACGGTCGATCCGCATCGGGGAGTCGTTCCGGTTCCAGATCCGCGCATGGAATCGATTAGCGAGATTGTTAAACCCGAGAAAAAAGTTCCAACGGCCATGACCTTTGTAGACATCGCCGGATTAGTGAAGGGCGCATCGGCGGGTGAAGGGTTGGGAAATCAATTTCTCTCTCACATTCGCGAGGTGCATGCGATTGCTCACGTGGTTCGCTGTTTTGAAGACGATAATATCATCCACGTCATGGGATCGGTGGATCCCAAGCGCGATATTGAAATTATTGAACTTGAGTTGTGCCTATCGGATTTAGACGCGGCCAAGAAACGTGCGGATCGTATTGAGCGTTTGGCAAAATCTGGCAATGCCGAAGCAAAAGCGGAGTTTGATGTGCTTTCAAAGATCATGGAAAATTTGGGAAAAGGAATTCCTCTTCGCAGGCACAAAGAGCTCCTAAAAGGACTCACTGAGGATCGCTTCCTCACCTCAAAGCCGTTAGTGTTTGTGGTGAATCTTTCCGAAAGTGAGATTCGCTCTCCCAGTGAGCGCACGCGGGGCTGGATTTCAGAAGTTGAAAAAATTGCCGCTTTGGATTCGGCGACCGTCATTCCCATGTCGATTGGTCTAGAACAACAGTTGGGAACACTCTCGGAGGAGGACCGTAAGCCATTTTACGAGGAATATGGAATCTCCGAACCGGCTTTGCATCGCTTCATTCGGGAAGCCTATGGGCTATTGGGCCTTATGACGTATTTTACGGCAGGCGTGAAAGAGGTCCGAGCCTGGACGCTCAAACGGGGTTCCTCAGCCGTGGAGGCAGCTGGGACTATTCATTCTGACTTTGCGAGAGGGTTTATCCGAGCTGAGGTCATCGCCTATGCCGACTACATCGCTTGCAAAGGCGAAAAAGGAGCTAAGGAAAAGGGCCTCCAGCGAGCGGAAGGGCGTGATTATATTGTTCAAGATGGAGACGTGATTTACTTCCGTTTTAACGTTTAAACCCTAAATGCAGCTCTAAATGTTTGCTCCCTCCTGAGCTTTGCACTAAATAAATGAGGACATTTATAGAGAAAGGATCTCGACTGTGGCTGAGACAAAAGTGCTGATTGATTTGAATGCGGCTAAAAAGCGCCAACGACATTATGAAACGATTTTCATTCTTTCTCCGGCGTTGACCGACGCGGTGGTTAAAGAAACTACCGATAAGAATGTGAAGCTAGCATCTGATTTGGGAGCTACGGTTTTAAGGCAAGACGATTGGGGCAAGCGTCGAATGGCTTACTCTATCGAACGTCACGCGATGGGACGCTATATTTTTCTTCGTTATATTGGAACGGAAGAATGCGTTCGAGCGATTGAGCGAAGTTTGAAGTTAGACGCCAATGTACTTCGCTTTCAAAGCGTTCGTCTCTCTGATCCGCTGTCCGCAGATGAAATTCGAGACTTGGTTGAACGAGCTCCTCGTGAGGCGAGCTCCGCACCCTCGGTTCGTGGCGAGGATGATGAGCCGGCACTCGAAAGTTCTTACTGATCAAATTGAAAAAAGATCGACCGATGGTGATTCGAAAGCGGCCCGCGCTGGATCTCCCGCTCCTGCTTTCACTCATTATTTTCGGCTTCTCGATTTTTGATTCTGGATTTTGGTTTTTCCTTCCGATCGCAAGTTTCGTTTTATTTCAGGCCAATTTCAAGCCTCTGCGCTGGGTCCCTCTTGCAGTATCCCTTGCTTGGATTCCCGTGTTTCGTATTCAACCTTGGACGGAGCTCGACTTACTCGCGCTTTATCTTCTGACGGGGATGGGACTCTTCCTCGTATTCTTAAAAGTTCAGAAGTTGAATTACCTGCACTACATGAGTTTCATCGTGACTGTTGCGATAGGCTCGGCCTTTGCTCTGATGGCCGTGAGCACGCAGCTCGCGGACCCTGCGTGGAAAGAATGGCTGAGGCGCCTCACCCAATCGCATATCTTTCCCTACTTTTTTCGTGAGGCCATTTGGGTCGATCAAATGGCTGCTATTTACGAAAGCGTTCTTCTACCGATATTGATTCGAGGCTTTTTTGCATGGTTTGGAACCGTGATGGCAATGGCATTCTTTGTGAACGCGGTACTGCGAAACGTGATCGTGAAAGCTCCTTATGCGTTACGCGCCCGCGTGGATCGCAACGCCTGGGCGGAGTTTCATTACTGGAGAGCTCCAGACGGCTTCATTGTACCCCTCGTTCTGGGCCTCGCTTGCCTCGTCTTAAGCTTCCAATTTGAATGGTCGGAAAGGGTGGAAAACGTCCTTCAGATCATAGGATGGAATGTGAGCCTTTTATCTGCACTTCCCCTCGTTATTCACGGAGTGGCGCTTACCTCGTTTTTTATGGCCAGACTCTCGCTTTTTATGCGGCTCATGATC
>DDSI01000235.1 GCA_002343335.1 Bacteriovoracaceae bacterium UBA2394 | reverse complement strand
ATGATAGATGTCACCATTTAAAAAGAGAGCGCCACCGATGCCCGTACCCAAAGTGACATACACAAAATGATCGTAGGGTTTGCAAACACCGAAAACTTTTTCTCCAAGCGCTGCCGCATTGGCATCGTTATCGATGAACACGGGAAACTTAATTTTCTTTCGCAATTTTTCGTGAATCGCAAATCGTTTCCAGTCAGGGAACTGGGGAGATTGAATGACCAATCCCTTTTTCAAATGCAAAATTCCAGGAATTCCAAATCCCACGCCGAGCAAATCTTTGGCAGGGTCACAATTGGGAGGAGGGTTCTTCAGCAGCTCTTCCACAAGTTGCACCATGCGAGCTAAAACCTTTTCTTTTCCGTCGCCCACGCGAGTTTCCCATTTAATGGGATCGAAAAGTTGTCCTTTGGGACTGACCCAAGCACCTCTCATGCTATGGCCACCCAAATCCACACCGATTGACCAGCCCCCTAAAGTCGAAACTTTGCCCACTAAGTCCGAAACAGTTGTCGTATTTCCAGATTGTCCTTTTTTCGCTGAACCAGATTGAGTCATAGAATTTGCATTTCCCTTTCGTTCAAACCCAGTCTTTTACCACAGGAGTCCTGAAAGCTGGGTGCAAATTTTTGACACTTTAAATGCTTCATGGCGGTCCCCTTGAGCTTTATGTAAAGTGAAGAAATCATTGGGTTTATGGTGGATAGTCGGCAACTGCTAAATCTGCATTTGGACGCCTTTTTGAGCTTTGCGCCTCTTCTCAAAGAAAATGTGGAGGAGTGGCGGAAAAACCTTATCGAAGAGGCGGCCGAAGCGGACACTTTTGGCGAATTATTGGAAGCTTGGCTCTGGCTGCACCCGTCACTCGTGCAGTGGCCGCTTCATTTGAAGCTGTGGTTCGGTCTCTCTTATCACGATATGGCTCAGATACTGAATCTCGGCGAGCGGGATATCGCGCAGATGCTCCGAAACTATCGAATGAGTGCGGTCGCAAAAGACCTGCGATCAGAGTCCGACTCCACGGGGATTGGGGGGCAATCTTGTTTCATGGTGGAGCAGCAATTGAGCGGTTGGCTCGATATGGAGTTGCCAGATTTTGGAAGTTTGAGCGGACTCGATCTTCATCTCCAGGGCTGCATTACCTGTCATGAACGGCTTCTTCTTTATCGTCGCGTCCAAGCTGAAATATTAAATGCTCGAAACAGATTTCCTTCCGTGAAGCCTGAGGAATGGGAAGAAACCGTTCGTCTTTACAAAGAGCGTGTACGCCGCCGTTGGAAACGCCTTATCATATATATAGTTGCGGTTTTGACCTTGGGAGGAATCTTAGCCGGCTTTTTATGGTCCGGGCCGGAGAAAATGCCGAATATCTATGAAATTCATGAACCCTAAGAAGCTCATTACACCCCCTGCGTTGAAACCCGGCGCAAGCCTCGCCCTTATCCGACCCGCCGGTCGATTCGATGAAAAACGATATCAAGAGAATGTGCGCGAACTTCGCAAGCTCGGGTTTTGCGTGTGTGAATATCCGCGTCGATCGAAGAAGGACTCGTTTTTCTCAGCCTCCGATCGCGATCGCGCGCTTGAATTTGCGTGGGCATTTTCGGAGCCGGGGATCGACGCCGTGTTGTCCGTGCGCGGGGGCTACGGCACTCATCGTCTGATCGATGCGTTTGAGCGCCTACCGCAAAAAGTTCAGAAGGCGATTCGCCCCAAAATTTTCGTCGGCTATTCCGATGTCACGTATTTGCACCAATATCTTCAGAATCAATGGGGATGGAAGACGTTTCATGGACCGCTCACCGGAGCGCTCCCGCCCGCGGCACTCAAATCCATGATGAAAGATTTGCTGGCGCTGCCTTCACAATCTTCGGCCGAGACTTGGAGCGAAGCGAAGGTGCTGAGCGGGGGAAAGAGTTCGAAGGCGCGAGGTCGATTGGTGGGCGGAAATTTATCGCTGTTGCAGACCTCGGGACCCGCGGCGTTACCTAAGAATGTTCCTCTCATTTTGGCGCTTGAAGATGTGAATGAAAATTTTTACCAAATCGATCGCATGCTGCGAGTACTGGTGGATGCAGGCTACCGCGAAAATGTGAAAGGGCTGTTGCTCGGAACGTTTGTGGGCTGCGGAAAGGACGACGCGCGCACATTCAGATGGTCGCGAGTGCAGGAGTCGCTGCGAGAGCTTTGCGCCGGGCCGATATTAAAAAACATTCGATTTGGCCATGGGCTTAAAACTCAGCGGCTGCTTCCGCTTGGTTCCCAAGTCGAGGTTTCCGGCAAAAAAATTCGCGTCCTCGGTCCGGTGGTGGCCGCGGGATGATCGACCTCAAATCCTCCGTTCGAAGGCGCATTCAAGAGCGTCTCGATCAATTCGTGAATGACGGAGCCAGTGCGGGGGCTCAATTGGCCCTTGGATTTCGCGATGATTCGATCGGCACTTTCTGCAGTGGAATCGCAGATCCCAGAAATGGAATTCCAGTGCGCTCGAACACATGGTTCGATCTCGCTTCGCTCACGAAGGTGATCTGCACGGCCACGTGGACTATGAGGGCGATGCAACTCTCCATGATCGATTTGGATCAGCCGATCAGAATTTATCTGCCACAACTTCGTTCTCGGCTTCGCGAGCGAACGATTCGCATGCTTCTTAATCATCGCTCTGGCCTTCCTCCCATTTTCACGAATACGCAAGATGTCGGCTCGCGAGAAGAAAAGCGGCGGTTTTTTGTCACGCAGATCGACGAGGCCTACCAATGTGAAGAGGAATATCCCGAAACCGTATATTCCGATGTGGATTTTATGCTGCTTGGAATTATTCTCGAGCAGGTCTTTCATCAACGGCTTGAAACTTTTTTTCATGAGTCTGATGGTCTCTTTTATAAACCCACCTTTGGCAGAGGTAAGGTTCGCGGACTTCTCGCACGCACATTTCCCATGGGTTGGGTGGCGCCAATTTTGGATTTGAGCGAAGGGGCTCCCTGGCTCCAAGGTCTCGTCCAAGATCCTCGAGCGCGATGGTTTGAAGGAGTTTCAGGTCACTCGGGTCTCTTTGGAACGGCGCTGGGGGTGGAGCGATGGGCGCGAGATTTGTATATGGGCTTTCACGGCAAATCGACTTTTTGGTCGGATAAAATCGTGCGACGATTTTTGCCTTTGGAAACGATGGCGCTCTCTGACAATGATCGTTTCGTGCAGGGATTCGATCGTCCCTCGGGCGTGTCGCAAGCGGGAACACTTTTGCCGAGAGCGTCGACCATTGGGCATCTTGGCTATACTGGCACCAGCGTGTGGATCGACATGGAAAGTGGAATGCGTATTTCGCTTCTGACGCATCGATTCCTACCCGGTATTATGCCCGAGCGTCTTCGTGAAGTGAGACCGGGGATTCATGATTGGCTCGTCGGCGAAGTTTTCTCTAAACTGATGTGGTCCTATGCTTAAGCCCGGCTCGAAAGTTTATTTCATCGCCATCTGTGGTACCGGCATGAGCGCGCTCGCAGGGCTCTTGAAAGATCGCGGCTATAAGGTGGCTGGCTCGGATGTCGCTGCCTATCCTCCGGTGGGGGATTTGCTGAAATCCCTCAAGATTCCCGTGCACATTGGGTTCGATGTTTCCGACATTCAAAAATTTGCGCCGGACTACGTTGTCATTGGAAATTTCGTCCGTCGCGACAATGCTCAAGCGCAATGGGTGATGGATCAGAAAATCGACTATGGTTCCTTCCCGAGCACGCTTGAGAATTTCTTTTTGCAAGAGTCGACGAATGTGGTGGTACTCGGAACGCATGGAAAGACGACGACCACGTCCTGCGTAGCGCATCTCTTTACGCATGCGGGTTTGGATCCCAGTTTTTTGGTGGGAGGAGTGCCCCTCAACTTCGAGAAGAGTTTTCACTTTGGAAAGGGACGAAATTTCATTCTCGAAGGTGATGAATACGATACTGCGTTCTTCGATAAGGAATCCAAATTTCTGCATTATCGTCCCACCTACGGTCTCTTTATGTCGCTAGAGTGGGATCATGCGGACATTTTCCCTACGCCAGAGAAGATGGAGGCGATGTTTCGAAAATTTTTGCATCTCATTCCGCCTAAGGGCGAGGGAGCGCTTTTTTATTGCTCCGATTGGTCCAGAATAGGGCAGATTATTCAAGAAGAGGGCATGCAGCAGGAAGTGATTAGCTTTGGCTTTGAGCCCTATGCCAGGCATCGTATTGAGGCTTACGAAGATGGCCCCAAGGGCATGAGTTTTCAAATCGATAAGGCCAAATTCAAAAGCCAAATGTCTGGCACGTTCAATGCTCAGAATTTCGCAGCGGCAATTTTGGTAGGTCGTCGTTGTGGCATAGAGGACAAAACCTTAGCCAAGGGTTTGGCGGAGTTCAAAGGCGTAAAGCGCCGGCAAGAAGTTCGAGCCAAGATAGGAAATAGTCTCGTCATCGACGATTTCGCCCATCATCCCACTGCCGTTCGAAGAGTGATCCAGGGAATGCGCGCCAAATATCCAGACCATCGATTGGTCGTCTTTTTTGAACCTCGCTCGAACACGTCTCGACGAAATGTCCTTCAAAAGGATTGGGAAACGGCCTTTGTGGATGCCGACGAGGTTTTTCTAGCGCCGGTTTTCAAAGAAGAGGCTTTGCCGGAGAATGAGCGACTCGATTTGAAAGCGATTTGTGAAGTTCAACGTGAACATGGCAAGCTCATGACCGTGCGGGCCACCACGGAAGATATGGTGGGGCGTTCGAAAGAAATTTTCGCGCAACATCCTCAGACGCTTTTTGTGGTTCTATCCAACGGGGCCTTTGATCAGTTGCACGAAAAATTAATTGAAGCGCTACGCTAATCGCCAAAAGAGAGTTGACGTTGCCATCGTGCTGAGGATCATGATGGCATGAAATTCTTCAGCAATAAAGAACGAACGTTGGGTGTCCTTACATCCGGAATTTTAATGAGCATTGTCGCGACGCCGCTATTCGCCCGCGATCTCACGTACAAAGTGGGTCTAGGTTATCGCCAGGCCACGACGGTGCAAGTCGATAAGGCAACCAATGCGGAGAGGCGTATTCAACTGAATGGACTCGACCTTTCATTGGGCGTCGGTCCCGATCTTCATTTGGGTTTGTACTTTGGGGCAGAGCCTAACTTGGACTTTGCCGCCCTAGGTCCAAAGGTTCGATACGACATGCAGCGACTCA
This sequence comes from Bacteriovoracaceae bacterium UBA2394, assembly GCA_002343335.1. Taxonomy (GTDB): domain Bacteria; phylum Bdellovibrionota; class UBA2394; order UBA2394; family UBA2394; genus UBA2394. Next base: position 8,093 of record DDSI01000235.1, on the reverse strand, counting down.
TCGATCGCGACAATGCGGTCTGGACCTACTTGAATATCTTTTTAGAAGGCGCTTTCATGGCAAAATTTGGCAGGGAATCGAAAGCTGGAGTGACCATCCATGCCCCTTACTTGGGATTTGAAATTATGCCGTTCGCAAACAATGGCTTTGCCATTCTCACTTCCGCGGGTGCGGTTTTTGATTTTGTTGCAAAAAATCGAGTGGGATTCACGCAAGGCATGTTCGGCGACGTCGGCGTTAAGTATTATTTTTGAGGGTAAGCTTGCAATACCTCCCTTTCTGGGGAGGTATTGACAGTTAGCTAGGCTTAGCTAATATAGTGAGGAATGAAAAAATTCAATACTCATGAGGCTAAATCTCGACTGTCTGAACTTCTGTCCTGGGTGGAAAGAGGCGAGAGTGTATTCATTTGTCGTAATGGCGTGGTGGTAGCCGAATTACGATCTGTTTTGAAATTGCCTAAGTCATTGAAGACCGAATCACGCAATAAAATGAAGATTTTAGGAGACATTCTCGCACCCTTGCCTGACGACGATTGGAGCGGACTTCACTGATGTATCTTCTCGATACGTGCGCCTTGATTTGGCTCACCTCAGATCAAACGAAATTATCAAAGACTGCCCATTCCATCCTGACGCGAGGCGATGCCGTTATTTTTATTTCTCCAATTTCCTTTTTCGAGATCGGTCTCTTACAGCGTCGCAAGAGGATCAAACTTCCTTGTTCCTTGCTTAAGTGGACAGAAAATATTTTCAAAGAATATTCCATTAATGAAGTGATGATCAATGCCTCCATCGCCGCTACCGCGGTAGAACTTCCAGAGCTTCATCGCGNNGCCGATAGGATCATTGTCGCGACCGCAATGGAAACGGATTTAAGCATTTTGTCTCCCGATGAGCTTATCTCTCAGTATCCGCGAGTTCGAGTTGTTTGGTAGTTCTGCTATCTCCGGATCTTGGTCCCGTCGAACGCCTTTTCAAAGTAGAGGCCGTCCCAAATCTTCCTCGCTTGAGCTCGGGTAAGACGAGGCGTTTCATCCTCTTCGTCTTCCTCTTCATTGCTCGTTAAGCCGCGGCNNCACTGGTAAATGCATTCGACCAGGAGTCGGGAATGAAGATGCGTTTTCGAGGGTCCTTGGGCAAAAGGAGCGTGAGATGTTTTACGGAGCGCTGCATTTCGCTTAACGCAACCATCTGGAAGAGATGGGTTGGAAGCATGAAAGTCGTTGGATGGAATAAGAAGAGTTTCGCAATTTCATCCATGACTTCATCCGACATCTTCTCTTTTTTGTAGGCGCGCGCTTTTTTGAAAAATGCCATCAGCCGTGTTTTTCGGACGTTCTCATTGTTGTGCTGAAGCATTTGGAGCTCTTGTTCTTTCTCGCGATCGTCCAGGCGAGTGGAGTTTTCAATTTTTTGACGAGCTCCCAAATATTCTGTTCGATCCACGATATCCGCGAGCTCCTCAATTTCTTCTCCTGAAAGGTCTGCGACGGATCGTCCCAAAATTCTTTCCAAAAGCTCGTCCTTCTCTTCGAGGTTTTCCAAAACATTCCGCGCTTCGGCCGCCTTTTGAATGTTGGTCATGATCTCTAGTGTGGCATCCTGAAACACGATCCGAGGATTGGGGTCTTGCTCGGCGTACTTGCGGAGAAATTTAGTGACCAAATAATTGGAGACGATATCTATATCGTTGTACTGCCGAATCATCTCTAAAATGGAGTGCTCACCCGTTTGATAGGCTTTCTTTGCCCAGGCCACTGACTCCAAGCCGTTCCAACCGTCTGGATACTTCAACTCCACACCGAGGTCTTTCGTGACGTAGGGAAGGATATGCTTCAAGCCATTTGAATGTGTTGGAAATGCAAAATTCCAACGCACCGGTTCTAAGAGATCCACGAAGAGATCCATCAGGCGAAAGACATCTTGCGGTGTGATATCGCGATTCTTTCGAAAGAAAGCCCGCTCTCTAATGAGCCTTCCCACCTTCTTTTTAGTTAATGGCTTTTTAAAAAATGCATCCTCCTCTGTGGCAAAATCCGCAAGTTCTTCACCTTCAGCATAGTAGGGCGATCGTTTTTGAGAATCTGTGAATTTATCGACGGGTTGAAGAAGGACATCAAATTGCTGATGAAATTTAATCAGCTCGTGGGGAGAAAACATCGTTTTTAAGAACTCGGACGACTTGATCCATTTATTTTTTTTCAAATAGCGAATGTATCCGGCCCAGGCTTCATCCACGCCCTTTTGATCGAGGGTAGGAGCGAAGATAAACTCCTTATTTTTCACTTTCCCTTGCGTTTCGGTGACCACGCCAAAGAGGTACACGCCTGAGCGAATGTCGCGATGAAGGGCGTCTTCATAATCGACATGTTGGATGTGTTTCACGCCATCGAAGGGATCTGAGTAGCGATTCGTGAGAATGGGTGTGTCCGAGATTTTAGCCATCGCATGGGTGACCCAATAGTAGAGGCGTGTAGGTTTTATGCCTGCGTAAATAGAAACTTCAATGAATGCATCGGAGTTCACATCGAGCGTGGCGAGACGATCCATTGTGCCATAGCCAATCTCTCCCAATTTTTTCGAAGTTTCCTCCGTGGGAGGGTAAGGCATCATGGAGAGATCATTATTCTCATTCATGATCGCACGGCAGTGAGCTGCCCATGGGCATGAATTACACTGCACGCAGCGACGAGGTTTGATGTCGGCGAGCTTTTGAGGATCGCTGAGGGTTTTCAAAAATTCCTGGTGAATAAGTTCGACGGCGGGAAGTTGCGAGGGAACGTCGACCTTATAAATTTCATCGTCACGCATCTTTCGCCAATTGGGATTTCTTTTCTTCGCCATGGGTTTTAGGTGCACCCACGCTTCAGAAGGAATCCTTCCGAGATACGGGCCGAGTGCCCAGGCTGCGAAGGCGGCGCCGAGCACGTCAAATTTTTCCAATTCTTGGTGACCCTTTACATAGATCGGTAAATAGAGCGGCGCTTGCTTCTTAGAACCCATGCTCACGCGATAAAGGAGCGGCACCACCATCACGACGCCGTCTCTCACCAAGACGCCTTCCCGAATAAATTCAGGTTTATCTTCAAAAATCATTCGCAGCGTTTCTTCCGCTCCTTGGAGAATATCTCGCTGCTGATAGCTTGGACGTTTGGCTTCAATCCCAAGTGATTCGATTAACTCATCCGCGGCCGTTCGCGCGGTCAAAAACATTTCCGCGAGACCCGCCGTTGGAAATGACTTGTTGTTAATCTCACCTTCGATGTGATTTTTGATGATCTGCTGACAGTATTTTGTACCAAGCAGTTGGCTTAAGGGGATAAGACTTGAGGAAGAAAAGTAATCGGTCCCACGACTTCCAAAGCCGCGAACCATCGCCTGACATTGTTCTAGTGTTCTTCCTTGCTCCGGCTTACTCGCTAGAGTCAAAGAAGGTATTAAAAGTACAGATACGAACGCTGCCTTAAAAAAAGACTTCATGTTTTGACCTCACCCCGTAAATTTCGATCAACCCGCTAATTCGAACTCACATTTGCGATTGGAAATCGCCGTCGCTCAATCGGAACTTTGCCTTCGATCATTCCGATATAATCTCCACAGTTTCCTTGAATCTTCATTCGAGCCTTTTCAATTGCATTTTTCGGCTTTGAAATCTGTTCGGGCATGGGATTGTCATCGAGCACTTCCATCATGCGACGGTTTAAAGACGTCTTCGCAAAACGCGTTTTGTTTTTAGGTATGCTTTCCAACCAAAGATCAGCAAGATCGCGTAGAAAATTTTGACCTTTGTGCGACTCGGGATCAGTAAGCACTTGAATGATATAGAGGTCATCCCAATTGAGTTCTTGGTTATACTTTTCAAACCACTCCATGAGTTTCAAAGCATGTGCGCCTTGTTCTGTGCGAGCGCCGGCCTCTTGAATTCTCCCCAATAAGCTTCGGTACGTGCGAACGGACCCACCGTTTAAAAGGTAGTCCGAAAGTTTTTGCAGGTATTTCTCATCAAATAACTGTGTGGTGAAAAGAAAATGCGTGGAAAGAAAGCGCTCAAGGTACGCAAGGTCATAAGCTTGCATGCGAGGATCTTCGCGCAAACTTTCAAAGAAGGGTCGAATTTGTTTGGCCACTTCGGGATCCGTCGATTCGAAAATATAGAAGACGTCCGCATTCAACTGTCCGGCATTGTAGCTCGTGTTCGCGGAACCCCAGCCGACGACATAGTGCATGACGCCCATGGCATCCTCGAATTCGATGTAGCGCGCTTTCAAATGCGCCTTATCCATATTGCGTTTCAAGAAATTGGGGCCACCGCGATAGATCATGATGTTCTTTCGCCAATCCAAATTCTCAGGAAAGGGAGCGAAATCCTGGATCCCCTTTCCTTTGAAAACGCCGGCACCCTGTCGAAGCGTCGGAGCAAATGTGAGATCGGGGAGGGCGGAATAAGTTTCAAGGGCTTGAGAGCCGTCCACATAGAGCGCGAAATTTTCAATCGGGTGATGCGAGAGAATGCTGCGAAGATGTCGGGAGTAGGCTTTATGCGTCCAGACGAATTCCCCGTCGTAGTAGGTTTTTATCTTGATGTCTTTACGAGCCAAAATTTGCGTGATCGCCCAGATGGGATCAATTTTTTTTCCTTCATGGGGTTGCATTCCTTCTGAAAAGAAAGCCTGCAGAACTGAACCGTCTTTGGTGACCACTCGGATGCCTTGTTCAGAATCGATCTTTCTCGCGTCGAAATGTTCACCGCGTTTGTAGAGATCAATCCATTCTTCCAGCGGACCACGAACGGCCTTCATCATTTCCTGAATTTCAAATACGGCACCGAACTGAATGTGCCCTTCGGAACTTTCCACGCGCTTGGCTGGTTCTCCATTCACGTAGGCTTCAATATTTCGCGGATCTTGAGCCACACGCTGATCGAGGCAAGAATCCGTGGCATTGGCGGAAGTTTCCATGGATCGAACAGGATCGGCCCAGCCTTGAGCTCGAGAATTGGGATTCTTCGTAAATTGAATCGAGATTTCCTTCATGTGATGAAGGCGGGGGTAGTTGAAGAAAGATTTGGCAGGAACAATCTCCACAGGACTTTTGATGAGCTCCACTTGTTTGGGATATTTTTTCTGCAGCTCTTCCAATTTTTTCCAAGTGAGTATGGCTTGATAGCGTTCTGCATTTACATGCTTTAAATCTTCGGTGGAGGTTCGACCGTCACCGTCCCAGTCATAGGCGGTATTGAAATAACGCTTTTGCTCTCGGGTCCAAGAGTTCCAAATCTCATCCGTCGGATACTGAACAGGGGTCATGGTACTCGAATCAGTGACTATTCGAGCGAAGCTACCCTCATCGAGAAGCGCCGAAAGCGAATCTAGAACTTCCCGAGATCGAATTTCGTACCCAATGAGATTTACCCGCACTTTGTCGAAGCTCGTAAAGCCTTTGATCTTTCGAATTTCAGCGGGCGAGAGAAATTTTTGAACTTCTTTTAAATAAGAAACCGCATCCGGGCCTCGATTGAAAATAAAACGGAGAGCCTCATTCCAGTTTTGATCGAGAAAAACGCTTTCTTGGTAGGGTCTGGAGATGGGACTGGGAGAATAGATCTGCTGAAGCGAAGGAAGCTTAGGTTCCTTCGCAAGGAGCGAGTGGGTTGATGCCCACGCCACTAGCCCAAAAAATGTAAGTTTTGTGATTACCCCGAATCGGCTGGTCGTCGAACCCAATCGTCACCCCTCTCCCTTAATCTGGATCGACGGTAGCGAGTGGCAAAAAATGGGGTCAACGCTTTTGATGCGCTGCGCCAAGTATTTATAAACTCTTAATACTTAAACTCTTGATTTCTCTAGAAGTCTGCCGAGCGCGATAAGCGGGAAGTAGGTGCGATACCCGTCGTACCGAAGATAGAAGTGCTGCGGAAAGCCCGTTCCGGTGAATTCGTCCTCGTAAAGGCCATCCTCTGCATGCCGGCTCCTTAGGAAATCGATTCCGCGTTGGATTTCGAGGGCGTAATCAGAGGGAGCCGTTCGCATTGCCTTTAAAATCATCAAGGCCCACGCCGTCTGGGAGGGTGTGGAGTTCCCGGTGCCATGGGGTGCGTCCACGCCATAGGAATTGCAGTTTTCGCCCCAGCCCCCATCCAAATTCTGACGACTCGTCACAAAGTTCACTGCTCGCTGAAGGTAGGAGGCCAAATGGGGCTCGCCGACCTTGCGAAGTCCTACCACTGCTGCGCAGGTGCCGTATAAATAATTCACGCCCCAACGTCCGAACCAACTTCCTTCCGCCTTTTGAACACGTTTCAAATGACGGATCGCCCGTCGCGCTTCGGGAGTATGGCCCAAGCCCATCTCGCCTAACGTCTCCAAAACGTGACCGGTCAAATCGGGATTAGAAGGATCGATCAAGGACTTCAAATCCGCAAAGGGAATGCGATTGAGAATGAGCTCATTGTTATCTCGATCAAAAGTCCCCCAACCCCCGTCGGAATTTTGCATTCCAAAAATCCAGTCGAGCGCGGGTTCGAGCTCTTCCACGGTCATTCCCAATTTGTAAAGGACGAGAATCGCGACGGCGGAGTCATCCACATCGGGATAATTCGTATTGTGATACTGAAAGCACCAGGCTGCGGTGGAGCGAATGCGTTTACCTCGGCCGCGCCAATTGAACTTTCTCGCCCAGTCACCTTTGGTGGTGATGCGATTTTTCCAAATCCATTCTTTAGCCTGCTGGAGACGAGGATCCTTGGGATCGCATCCCGATTCTAAAAGAGCAAGCGCTCCAAGCACCGTGTCCCAAATGGGGGAGACGCAAGATTGCAGCACCAATCCCTTTTGATCTTTGTGTTTCCGAATCACATCGCCTTCGCCGCGCGTGAAGCGCTCGAGGGCTTTCAGTCCTCGTTGAATGGGCTCCGCATCGATCGGCATCCCGAGGCCGTGCAATGCCATAATGGAGTTCAACATCGGCGGCTGAATTCCGCCCCAGTCACCACTCTCTTCTTGGTGACTCAGGATCCACTGCTTCGCTTTCTCAATACAAAATTTTCGAAGCGGTTTCACCGGAGATCGTGCTTCGTAAACGCTCACGCCTTTATTGAGTGCGATGAAAACATGTTCCCATGCCACCCACGACAGATCGATTCGCTGCGAAGGTTTCAAAATCCAAGAATCATCCACGGGCAAAGGCACGGGGAATGCCAAGTCCAACTTATCTTCGGGCTCGATGTAGAGTTCATCGACATTGAAGTCCACGGCGCATTCTTTTTGAAGGTGAAAGAGAATCGTAAGAGGCACAATTGTCGTTCGGGACCAGTAAGAAAATTCGTAAAGGTTGAAAGGAGTGCCTTTGGGTGCGAGCATGATCTCGGGCGGGATCATCGGCACTCCGTCCCATGAGAATAGACCAAACATGGCCAGCCAAATTCGGGTGAATACTCGAGCCTTGGGAATTCCGCCCTCCGAGAGAATGAAGTTTTTCGCCGCAACGAGGCGGGGATCCGAGGCCGGAAACCCTGCCAATCGAAGAGCCAAGTAGGCCTCGATGGTGGTGCTCAAGTTCCCTGGGCCACCATGGTATAAATTCCAGAACCCGTGAGCCGCATCTTGAGCAGCGAAGAGATGTTCAGCGAGCGCTTGAATTCGTGGTTCATTATCAAGTCCCATCCAACGATGAAACATGATGTATTCAGAATTCATGGTGGTGTTGTCATCGAGCGCGTAATGCCAGTGGCCGTCGGCTTCTTGGTGAGCCCATAGGACGCTCTGAAGGTGATTCAAAGTCTCGCTGCCGGCTAAATTCTCACGGACAACTCGTAAAGTCTGAGATGGAACTGCTGGACCCAATGTGCCAGAATCTAGATTCTGTTGGGGGTAACGTCCAGTTCTATGAAGGTCGCGTATACAAAGATGAATGGTTGCGGGAATGACTACATCTATGTGGATAACATGGACGGTCAATATTCGATGCTTGCCAACCCAGAACAAGTCGCGGAGTTGGCTCGAAAATTGAGCGATCGAAGTTCCGGCATTGGTTCGGATGGGTTGATCATCCTGGAATCGCCCAGCGTCCCCCAGACGACGCTCTCCATGCGGA
>DDSI01000256.1 GCA_002343335.1 Bacteriovoracaceae bacterium UBA2394 | reverse complement strand
GGATATCGCCCAGACCTTATCCGCATTGGCTTCGGGTCAAAGTTCGAAGCGCCGCAGTGGTTCAGGTGGAAGCATTCCCTCGCCCATTCCTGGAGCCCCTCCTATTCCTTCTCCGTCTAGTGGAGGCGGAGATTCCACGACAGCCACCTTGTTGAATGGGGATGTGAAGATTACGGCGGATGCCGCGACCAACTCCTTGGTGATTCAGGCCTCACAAAGAGATTTCGAAGTTTTGAAGGGCATTATTCGAAAGCTCGACATTCGCCGCCGACAAGTTTTCATCGAGAGCGCAATTTTGGAAGCGAGCGTGAGAAGAGGTTCCACCTGGAACCCTCAATATGGCGGGCCCTTTGCGCAAACCTCAGCGCTGGGTCGTGGAAATACGGATTCCAGCTTCATCGGAGCAGTAAATGGCTTTGACCTGCAGGGTATTTTGCAAAACCCTTCAGGCTTAACCGGAATGGCTCTCGGATTTCGATCCGGAAATGTCACGGTCTCTACGGTTGATCCCAAAACGGGCGCGAAGACAGATGTGCAAGTTCCCATCCTCTCTGCTCTGCTGAGAATTTCCGCGAGTACGTCGGATCTCAATGTGATTTCCACGCCGCACATTCTCGCCACGGCGAATGAAGAAGCTAAAATCTCAATCGGCGAAACCTATCCTGAAAAACGCGGCGATACGATTGGTGGAAACGGAATCGTCTCCCAAAACTTCGTCGATGTGACGGTCGCAACAGAGCTCATCATCACACCCCAAATTAACCAAGACGATTATCTCACCCTTAAGATTGATCAGAAAATCGATGAGCGCGGAGATAAAATCGACGACTCTCGATCCTCACAAATTCGAAGGTCCGCAAAATCGACAGTCATCGTGAAAGATCAGCAGACCATCGTGATGGGCGGACTCATGAAAGATGGGAAAGCTATCTCCATTTCGAAAGTACCCTTCCTCGGCGACATTCCCATCCTGGGATGGTTGTTCAAAACTCGAACGGTCTCCTCCGAAAAACGAAATCTGCTTTTATTCCTCACGCCCTACATCATCAAAGATACGGCGGACATGAATAATAACTTCTTTAGAAAGTTGAAGGAGCGCGAAGGCTTTTTGAAAGACCTTGGCGTAAGCGAGAAGCAAGGCGTTCCCACTTCCGGCCTTACCCCCGATCAGTTGAAGATGCTGGATCCGGCCTATGTGAAATCGCTCAAGCTCGATCCTCTGCCGACCGTGCCTGAAGAACCTGCCAAAAATGAAACGCCGGCCAACAACACCTTTCAAAATCAGTTTGAAAATGATGCGACGCCACTCGTTCCCGCGGATGCTCCCGCAGACAACGCTCCTAGCATTCAGCCGATTGAACCCGCACTACCTAACGGCAACGATCTTCAACCTCTGGATTTGCAACCGCTTCCTTCTTCACCTACTCCTCAGGTTGCTCCCCAGTCGGCTCCCGTGATTGAACCGTCTTTACCGCCGATCGATTTGCAGCCCATTCCGCCGGCGACACCTTCGCCCGCTCCGTCGCTAACGCCGAGCTCCGCTCCTGTGGCTCCCGCGCCGGCTCCTGAATTTAAGTTTCCGACTCCTCCTGGCGAAACCACGCCTAAGTCGGATTTACCGGCTATCCAGCTGGAAGATACGCCTCCGGAAAATTGAGCAATTCACAGGGAAACTGAGTTAGAATTGAGGCAACCCATGGGTCCTACTCATACCGGCAGAGATTTTACTGACGCGACGCAGATCATCACCGCCTCGGAGCGGGAACGGTTGAGAGAATCTCTCATTGATCGCGACATCACCGTCAATTCCAGCGAAGAGCTCGATCTCGGCGGCCTATTGCTCAAACAACTTCTCATCACGGAAGATCAACTCGCTCAAGCCATCCAAATGCAACAGGATGGGAATTACGAAAAACGCCTCGGCGAAATCCTCGTCCAAAATAAAGTGATCACCGAGCAGCAGCTTTTAGACACGCTGGCAAAGCAACTTGGCATTCCATTTATTCGCTCGATCAACGATCGGGAGATTCCGGAAGAGCTTATTAAAAAAGTTCCGACGCGCTTCGCAAAAAAATATCAGATGCTTCCGATTGGTTTCAAAAATGAAGCCGTGGTGGTGGTCACGTCCGATCCACTCAACACCAACGTCATCGATGACATTCGGCTGTTGCTGGAAAGACCCGTGCTCATCGCTTCGGCGACGTCGAGCGTGATTACAGAAGCGATCAATCGCTCCTACGACCGCGCATCGACTGCAGACGCGGCCATCGAGGATTTTGGCAATGTGATCACCGACGACCTTGCGCTGCAAGAACCTGTCGATTTGTTGGATTCGGAAGATGAAGCGCCGATCATTCGACTTGTGAACTCGCTCATGTTTCGCGCAGTGAAGGATCGCGCAAGTGATATTCACGTGGAGCCTTATGAGCGCGAAGTGGCCGTACGCCTTCGCATCGACGGCAACCTCTATGACATTTTAAAGATTCCGAAGCGGCTTCAGAATTCGGTGAGCTCTCGTATTAAGTTATTAGGCGGACTCAACATCGCTGAAAAGCGATTGCCCCAAGATGGCCGTATTCGAATCAAGATTGCCGGAAAGGATGTGGACCTTCGTCTCTCCACCGTCCCCACTGCTCACGGCGAGCGAATCGTTCTTCGTCTTTTGGATAAATCGGCCGTCGTTCTGGACTTAAGCAATTTAGGCTTTGATGCCGGCATGTTGAAAAAAATGGAAGAGCTCATCTCAAAGCCTTACGGAATTATTTTGGTGACGGGCCCGACCGGTAGCGGAAAGACCACCTCTCTCTACGCCGCACTTTCCAAAATTAATCGGGAAGACATTAATATCATCACGGTTGAAGATCCTATTGAATATCAATTGCCCGGGATCGGCCAAATTCAGGTGAATGAAAAGATTGGTCTCACCTTCGCCAATGGATTGCGTTCCATTTTGCGTCAGGACCCCGATGTGATTTTGATCGGAGAAATTCGAGATCGTGAAACAGCGGAAATTGCCGTTCAAGCATCTCTTACGGGCCACTTGGTGCTCTCTTCCATCCACACGAATGATTCCTGCTCGTCGGTGAGTCGCTTAGTGGATATGGGCGTGGAGCCTTTTTTGGTTTCTACATCGCTGATTGGAATTGTGGCGCAGCGACTCGTTCGAAGGGTGTGCCCAAACTGCCGGGAACCGCATCAAGCGACGGCCGAGCAATTGTCTCGCTTGGGGATTGAAAAAATTCCGTCGAAGGCAACCGTGTATCGCGCCAAGGGATGTGAGCAATGTTTTCATACGGGATATACCGGTCGAGTGGGAATCTACGAGCTTCTTCCGATCGATGAAGATCTGCGCGCTCTGATTTTAAAACATCCCGATGCGGTGACTTTACGTCGAAATGCAATAGCCCGCGGCTTCAAACCGATGCGCTATGACGGGCTCCGTAAAATCTTGCAAGGAGTGACGACCATCGAAGAGGTGCTCTCGTCCACGCAGGAAGACTCTACGATTGAGGAAACGCCGGTAGTTCCGGTAAGCTCAGGCTCATAACCCATGCCACAGTATGAATATCAAGGCATCAATGCCACCGGCCGCTCCGTAAAGGGCCAGGTGATTTCCGAGAACCTTGGTTCCGCGAAGTCGCAGTTGCGGCGTCAGGGAATATTCCCAAGCCAAATTTTGGAAGTGAGCGTATCTTCGCTCAAACAAAACTCCGCTCCTGGAATTGGCGGACTCTTTCAACGAGTTCCGGTGGAAGTTTTGGCCACGGCGACTCGACAGCTTTCGACGCTGGTCGGCGCCCATGTTCCTCTGGTTCAAGCGCTGGACGCGCTCATCGAGCAAGTCGAACACCAAAAACTTCGAGCCGCTTTTTCTCAAGTCCGCTCAGACGTCAATGAAGGGATGGCCTTCAACAAAGCGCTCTCACGTTTTCCCGATATTTTTTCTGACCTCTACGTAAATATGGTGGCTTCGGGGGAAGCTTCCGGCGCACTCGATATTGTCATGAGCCGCTTGGCAGATTTTTTGGAATACCAGGATCGTCTAAAAAAGCGCATCACGGGAGCGATGATTTATCCCGTGATTATGATCGTGGTGGGAATTGCGGCCATTATGATTATTTTCACCGTGGTTATTCCCCAGATTGAGCAGATCTTCCGCGAGAATAAGCAAACTCTTCCTCTCATCACTCAAGTTATTCTGGCGATTTCACGCTTTCTAGTGGACTGGTGGTGGGCGGTGATCGCAGGCGTAGCCCTCCTTATATATAGTGTGCGGCAATACTTAAAGACGGCCGGGGGTAAGACTTGGTGGCACGACAAACAGCTGAAATTGCCGATCTTTGGCGATCTCATTCGGATGGTCGCAGTCTCCCGATTCACGAAGACTTTAGCGACGCTCCTTCAAAGTNNCGCTCTTAAGCGGTCTTTCAATTGTAAAGAACGTGGTGGGAAATCTAACGATTTTGAGAGCGATCGAGCAGGCGACGACGGACCTTACCGAAGGGGCAAATATTTCTGATCCCTTGAAGCGGAGCGGTCAATTTCCTCCGCTCGTCACGCACATGATTAGCGTTGGCGAAAAGACGGGAGAGCTTGAGCAGATGCTTGATAAAGTTTCAGAGCACTATGAGTATCAAGTGAATTCGAAGGTCACGAGCTTTACGGCAATTCTTGAACCTATCTTTATTGTAATTCTCGCCGGGATTGTACTCGTGGTCGTGCTCTCTGTTGTCCTTCCGATGCTTGAGATGAACGACGCTAGTCTGTAATTGACGTTGCTGTGCGCTCTTTGAGACAGTGACCTCATGCAATTTTCGTTTCATCGATTTTCTCAAAACCATTCCAAACGTCGGGGCTTCACCTTGCTGGAATTGCTCGCTGTGCTCACCATCTTGGCGATTGTCATCGCTGTGACCGCGCCGGCGATTAATTCCCGAATTCAAAAGGGCAAAACGAATGCCGCAAAAGTTCAGATCAACGCCATTTCGCAGTCTTTGAATGCCTTCAATTTGGAATGCGGCTTTTTTCCCTCCACGGAACAGGGATTGGACGCTTTAATCTCCGCCCCGACAGTGGGACGCACCTGCAAGACCTACGATCCGGCAGGATATTGGGAAAAGAAGGAACTTCCTCGCGATCCATGGAATTCTCCCTATAATTATGGGGCCCCTGGGACGCATAATAATCCTTATGACCTTTCGTCGAATGGACCCGATGGCGTTGCGGGCAACGAAGACGACATCAAGAGCTGGGAATAGGTTTTTCCTGTCTCAACGGGGGTTCACACTCTTTGAACTTCTCGCAGTCGTGTTTTTGCTTGCGATCGTTTTCACACTTGCCACGACGACGATTGGAACACGTAAATCGAAATTGAGATCCAGCGCGCAGGACTTGACCGCTGAACTGCAAGCGCTCAGCGCGAAGGCCATTCAAAGCGGAAAAATTCATCGGGCGGTCATCCTAGCGGATCGTCGAAATTATAGACTGGAAATATTCGTGGGCTTGAAAAAGAAACCGAAAGAGGAAGATCGAGAAGCTTATGCAGCTTGGGAACAAGAGCAGCGCGACATCGACAGCTTACCAGTCGATCAACGCATGGAGCGAACACGCTTGGATCGTGGCGCTTTCAAGGCTCTTCGAGAAAAAGCGCTGAAGGATCCCGTGATTTTTAAAACCGTCGCCACTCGAAAATCTTTGGAGGCTTCGACGTCTTCCGATCGGGAACCGAAAGATGTGAATTTGCTTTTTCATCCATCAGGCGAAGCAGAGGAAGCATTGATCGTGCTCGATGATGGGCAGGAACATTACTTTACGCTGAAGATTAATCCTCTATCCGGGGTGATCACTGCTTTGAACGGCGAGGTCAGCGAAAAGGAATGGAAGGAAGAGATCGAAAAGCGATGAAACGGAATCGAGGCTTTACGCTCATTGAAGTCGTCGTCACGCTTTCGCTCCTAGCGATTGCTCTCCTCGGCTTTCATCAGGGCCAGGCGAATTCGATTAAAGTAAGTCGTCGCGCCGAATTTAAACTTCAGGCAGCGAATCTCGCTCAAATGAAGATGACGGAGATTGAATTGGATCTCAAACAAAAGGGCTTTCGCGCTTTTACGGATGAAGAAACAGGGGAATTTGCAGATGAGAAATTTAAAAATAAATTCAAATGGACTCGCAAATTTGAGCGGGTGGATATCGGCTGCTTCTTGCCAGAGCCGAGCTCCGATGGAAGCGATAAACAGTCGCCTCAAAACACAGGGCTCTTTAGCACCGTAAAGACATTTTTTGAAAATGCGATTCGAAAGATAAAAATTAGCGTGGAATGGGAAGAGGCAGGAAAGAAATACAAAGTTCAGATTTCTCAGCTTTACGTGCGATTTGAGGATTTACCGCAGGGGCCATGATGAGGATTTCCAAAAGAAAAATTCAAAAATATTTGGGATTCACCCTGCTCGAAGTGCTTGTCTCGATATTTTTATTTGCCATTATGACGATGGCGATCGTATCCACCATGCGCCAAACCACTTGGCTGACCGGAAAATTGAAGGTGAGAACCTCCTCCACTCTTTCTGTAGAAATTGCGATGGAAAGACTGCAACGCGAACTTCAAATGGCTTTTAATGAGAAAATTCAAGGAGACAAAACTTTCTTCAAAGTGAGAGAGACGAGTGGCGCTCAAGAGCTGACTTTTTCCTATCTCGATTCTGAAATCAAAACTTACATTTCGCGTCGAAGTCCCGGCTTGATGGTGGCGAGGTATCGCCTCGAGCGGGAGGAAGGCAAGGAGACATTTAAAATTCTTCGAGCTGAAATTCCGCTCTTTGATGCAGACAAATTGGATCAACAAAAAGGTCATATCCTTGCGGAAGGCGTCCTCTCTTTTAAGTTGGAGTTCTTTGATGCGAGAAACAACGCCTGGAAAAAAGAATGGGACACTGCTCGAAAGGATACAACTCCAAATTTTCCAAAAGCCGCTAAGGTAGAAATTGAAACAGTGGATACCAATCTCCCTTCCACGGAATGGAAGGATAAAGCCCTTAAACTTAGTACCGCTTTTTTAATTCTGAATGAATTGGAGACTCAGTAAAATGCTAGGCAGACGAAAAGGATCGAGACTTTCCAATCGCAGACCTGGGATTGCCCTCTTCGTTCTCATGACCGCGCTCATCGTTCTTTCGCTCGGCATGAAGGAACTGTTTCAAATGACGAGCTCGAGCGCTGAACGTGTTCGAAATTCCGTAGACCGCATACAAGCCCTCTATTTAGCCCGCTCCACGCTCAATCTTTCTCGATTCTTCATCGCCTATGATCGGGTCGCGGATTCTACGGCGGGAGCGAATGCTGCATCGGATTCGCTGTCGGATCTTTGGGCGAGGCCTATTCCCTTCCCTGTCCCGGTCGAGCTTTTACTGGGAGAGAAGGAAAAGAATGACGAAGATGGTGCCGAAGCTGAGAAGCCCGCAGATTCGAGAGAAGAAATTCCCGACGATCAAAAATCGAAGATCACTCGTTGCAACGAGTTTTTTGAAGATTTCGGAGGAACTGCAGTTTCGACGACTTACGATCTCTCGGGACGACTGAGCTTAAATGATCTAGGACATGCCTCTAAACTTTCCCTAGAAACTTTATTCGCCTTGCTCACTCCGAATACAGAATTTGTGCAGAAGCTTCAGTCGAAAAATTTAAATGCAGAAGCTATCACACGTGAAATCAGAGACTTTGGCGATCGCGATGAAATCGAGTTGGAAACGAACGCGCCCGAAGATTCTCCCTATAGCGCAGCGCAGCTCAGTTATAAGCCAAAGAATAGGCCCTATATGATTTTGGATGAATTGAAGTTAGTGCCCGCGATGGATGATGAGCTCTACGAATATCTTTCTGACAAGGTAAATCCCTATTACATCCCGCTTCGGAGCGGACCCGACAAAATCAACCTCAATACCTGCTCGAAGGAACTCTTTGCAGCTCTTCTCAAAGACGCCAGCAACCCCGAGGAAATTTCAGCGGAATTCGTCAAGGATCGAAAAGAGAAGCAGCGCGTCTATAAAGACGCCGACATCGCTCAGTTGCTTCAAGACAATCTCCGATTGGATAAAGACAATATTCGTTTAAGTTTGCTTACAGGCAAATCCGATGCGTTTAAAATAGAAACGGAAGCAAGCGTAAATCAGACGGAGCTCAAACTTGAAACGATCGTCTCCCGAGCGGGGGGCGTAAAAAAAATGGAGCCAATCGTCTTGATGCGCGTGTCACCTTAAAAAGAGCGCATGAAAACAATCATTCTCGATTTTGGATCCCACGAAACCAAATACTTAAACTGCAACATCGAAGGCCAGAAGTTGCACGTGGAAGATTTTTCTGTCACCACGACGCAACCCGAACAAATGAGAGGCCTTGGACTGCCGGAACCGGCCGCTTGGGCACAGGCCACCATCCATTTGAACGAACTTGAGTGGATCAAACCCGAAGAGGACTCTATCGTCCTCGCGAGCCTTCCTTCCGCCTATCTGGAAAGCCGCTACCTTAAGTTTCCTTTCCGAGCCGAAAAGAAAATCGAAAAGGTTTTGCAGTTTGAACTCGAAAGCACCATCCCTTTTGACATCGAAGAAATCCAGATCCGTCATCGGGTCCTCGAGGGAGAGGGCGTTCAAGGCGTAGCCAAAAAGGAGACGCTCGTTCTAACGATGGCGTACAAGCGGGATCTCATCAAAAACTTAGAATTGGAGCTGCGCAAATTTCAACTCTCGATCCCGCCGCTTACTTCAGAAATCTTAGCGCTCTCGACCCTTCGCCAGTTCATTGCGAATGAGCCCCCTGTCTACGGGCTCCTCCAATTTGGCCACTCCAAATCTCAATTTTTGGTGATGCAAAAGGGCGGCGGCGTTCTCGGTCTTCGGACTTTTTGGTGGGGTGGAAGACAACTCGCTCAAGCCCTCATGCGCGATTCTTTCAATGACCCCGTTGCCGCCGTGAAACAACTTGAACGCATGGATCCCACCCAACCCATGACGGACAATTTGGAAAATGCTTATCGAGAATTTGGAACCGAGCTCCGTCAGACATTGAAGGGCTGGATGNNCCCAAGCCGTTTCCGGTGTTTGCCGTTGGCGCACCCACTCGCGCACCGGGACTTTTAGCGACGATTGAGACCGCTCTACGCAATGAATTCGAATTGCAGTTTCGTTTGTTCCCGCTAGAGACTCTTCGCTCTCGGCAGCTCACGGGCTTAGAAAAATTGAATACCCACGCTTTGGAGAAAGCATTGCCCGCTATGGCCATCGCGCTCGCCCAAACGCGTAATCATCGAAATCGAATTCCAATTTTTTCGGAAACGAGCTTTCAGTTTCAACGCAATCTTCGTCGTCTAAAAACCAGCTCTTTCGGTTTACTTCGTCGCGCTGCTGTGCTGCTGATTGCTCCACTCATTTACTCCATGATTCATTTC
>DDSI01000158.1 GCA_002343335.1 Bacteriovoracaceae bacterium UBA2394 | reverse complement strand
CTCCGAGGAGGTCGACATCTCGATCGTCGATGAGCTTTTGCACGCATTAGGCCTACCAAAATCGGCGGGTGGTGGCTAAATTTAAGCCCGTAAGAGAGGAGTCCAATGAAGAAGACTTATCTATATAGTGCACGGCGAACTCCCTTGGGATCATTTATGGGAGCCCTGTCCACGGTCCCCGCGCCCCAACTGGGAGCCACGGCGGCCAAGGCGGCCCTGGAATCATCGGGAATTCAGGCTTCGGAAATTGATGAAGCGATCGTCGGAACGGTTCTTCCGGCAGGACAGGGCCAAGCTCCCGCTCGGCAGGTGGCCATTTTTTCCGGGCTGCCCACGAGCACTCGCGCGCTTACCATCAACAAGGTTTGCGGCTCGGGTTTGAAGGCCATCAGTTTGGCGTCGGATAGAATCGAGCTCGGCTACGCGAAAGCCGTGCTGGCCGGCGGGATCGAGAATATGTCACTCGCTCCTTATTATTTGAAAACGGCGCGCTCCGGGTTTCGCATGGGCAATCAAGAGGCCACCGATGGTCTCATCACCGACGGGCTCTGGGATGTTTACAACCAATTTCACATGGGAACGGCGGCGGAACTCTGCGTGAAGGAATATAAATTCACGCGCGAGCAGCAGGATTCCTTCGCGGCGGATTCTTACAAGAAAGCCATGCGCGCGATTGAATCGGGATTGTTCAAAAAGGAAATCGCGCCGGTGGAGATCAAAGGGAAGAAAGAATCCACGTTTGTGGAGGTGGATGAAGAACCAGGTCGCGGCAAAATCGAAAATTTTTCAAAGCTGCGTCCTGCATTTGATTCTCAAGGCACAATCACAGCGGCCAATGCATCGTCGATCAATGACGGAGCGGCGATGTTGATTGTGGGTTCGGATGAGCTCATGAAAACTGCGAAGCCGATTGCCAAGGTCTTGCATGCGGCGGAATTTGCACAAAAGCCGGAGTGGTTTACGACCGCGCCCGTAGGCTGCATCAAAAAATTATTGCAAGAGGCCAGCTTGAAAGTTTCCGACATCGATGTGTTTGAAATCAACGAAGCTTTCTCGGTGGTGGCGATGGCCGCTCTCAAAGATTTGGAAATTCCCGAGGCGAAACTCAATCCGAAGGGCGGCGCGGTGGCGCTCGGACATCCGATCGGCGCGAGTGGAGCGCGACTTTTGACGACGCTCCTTCATACGCTTGCGCCCAAACAAAAGGGCGTCGTGAGCCTTTGCATCGGCGGCGGCGAAGCGATCGCGCTGCTGGTCGAAAAAATGTAAGCGAGAAAGCTTAGGAACGGAGAATTTATGTCTGAATTAGCGAACTCAACTTTTAACGCGATTGGCGTGATTGGCGCCGGACAGATGGGCGCGGGGATTGCGCAAGTGCTAGCTCAATATGGCATCCAAGTTTTTCTTTTCGATATTGATGAGCATCAATTGAAGAAGGCTTTTGCGGGGATGGAAAAATCTCTGCAGCGCCTGAAAGAAAAAGGCCGAGTCACCGAGGATGTCTCGCAAGTTTTGACCCGGGTGCAGCCGGTGACTTCGCTCGAAGATTTAAAAACCGCGGACTTGGTCATCGAAGCGGCCAGTGAAAATCGCGACATTAAAAAGAAGATTTTTCATCAGCTGGATTTGCTTTTAAAACCCACGGCGATCATCGGCTCCAATACGTCTTCGATCAGCATCACGGAATTGGCCGCGAGCACCAAGCGCCCGCAAAATTTTATCGGCATTCACTTTATGAATCCGGTACCGCTTATGAAATTAGTGGAGGTAATTGGCGGGGAGCTTACTTCCAAAGAAACTTTTGACCGCGTGGATACGCTGCTCGCGCTCATTGAAAAGCAAACGATTCGCTCCAAAGACTATTCGGGCTTCATTGTGAATCGCATTTTGATGCCGATGATTAACGAAGCGGTGTACGCGCTCTATGAAAGTGTGGGCACGAAGGAGGACATCGATCGCGGTATGAAGCTTGGCACGAATCAGCCGATGGGCCCGCTAGAATTGGCTGACTTCATCGGACTCGATACCTGCTTGGCGATTATGGAAGTGCTGCACGACGGACTTGGTGACACAAAATATCGTCCATGTCCGTTACTTAAGAATTACGTCGCGGCAGGATTGCTCGGCCGAAAAACGGGACGAGGATTTTATGACTACGCATCGGCGAAATAATCAACTTGGCTGGTCAACTTGTCCTGGGACAAGTTGGTTAGAAAAAAGAAAAAGATTTTAAGGGTCTTTTTCTTTTTCAACTGTGCCCGGGCACAGTGAAAGGATCTGAAATGAATTTTGTAAAAACAGATGTCGCGGGACGAATTGCAACCATCACCATCGATCGTCAAAAGGCGTTGAATGCTTTGAACGCCGAAGTGCTCCTCGAAATGAGGGACAGTATCCTTAAAATTCCCGCAGATGTGCGCGTGTGTATTTTCACGGGCGCGGGAGAGAAGGCGTTTGTGGCGGGGGCAGACATTGCAGCGATGGCGGATTTCACGCCCATGCAGGCTCGCACCTTTGTAGAACTCGGCCAGGGCGTGATGCAGACGATTGAACAAGCTCCCTTTGTGACGATCGCAGCAGTCAATGGATTTGCGCTCGGAGGTGGCTTGGAACTCGCGCTCTCATGCGATCTTATTTACGCAAGCAACGTGGCGAAGTTGGGATTACCCGAAACCAATTTGGGAATTGTACCCGGATTCGGTGGCACATCCAACTTGGTCTATCGCGTGGGATTCCACCATGCGATGGACTTGATTTTGACGGGGAAAACAATTTCAGCCGATGAAGCGAAAGCGATCGGTCTCGTGCTTGATACATACGCGCCTGCGGAATTAATTTCCAAAGTAACGGACGTTGCCACCAAAATTTCCAAGAAAGGCGTGCTCGCGATATTAGCTGCGCGACGACTCGTGCGAACGCATGCCACAGATAATAAAGAGAAGGCGTATCTCCTTGAGCGGGAAACGTTTGCCACACTCTTCGCGGGCGGGGAACCCAAGGAAGGAATGAAAGCCTTCTTAGAAAAGCGCGAAGCTAAGTTTTAAGCCTCTTTGTAAGAGACAGCGAGATGCTCGGATTTGGCACGGTAATTGCTTTATCTAGGCGTTATGCGTGTCTTGACTGTGGCCAAGCGGTTTTCGCTTATCCTCTTATTTTTCCCATTTGTTGTCTTCGCCCAGAGTGATGCCCAGAGCGATGTGCCGAGTAATTCGCAGGAAACCTCCGGGTTAGACACTCTCATTCAAGAGCAATTTTCCGCCATTCATCGAGCCGCAGTGATTGAAAAGGCGAATGAGATTTTGCCTAAGCTTTTTGATTCCAGTCTGCAGAACCTTTATCTCTGGGTTAGATCGTCGTACGCCTCACGTGGATTCTACGAGGGTGAGCGGAACGAGGCAGCGTTAACTGCAATTCGGTATGAACTTCAAAGGCGAAGAATTCCTATCGAAAAACTGGACGAATTATTTGCAAGGTCCCGCTACGAGACAGAAGACCTGTGGCCACCCACGCAGCCCGGTGACACGAAGGTGACCATACAATTTAAGAAGCTCCTTCAAAATGGGAATGGCTTGCCCGTGCCTGGACAGAGTCAGGCAGAAATTACCCTTGAGCATCTCGTATCGCAGCTTCGAACAGAATACATAGCATTCGCGGATGAGCTCATCGATGGATTTAATAATGGGAACATTCCGAAAGATGTCGTTTTCCGGAATGCCTCTGAAAAATTGAATAAACGGATTGAAGAAACTGAGCGTAAAACTAAGGAGGGGTTTGCAAGCATCACAAGGGAATGGATGGAAGTGGCGGGAGCGCTTCCTGGCTCGGAACGAAGTAAAGTTGAGAGAGCTACCCGCGATCGCGTGACATCTATCCACTCCGTGTTTCAGAAGAAAATGAAGTTATACAGGGCGCTTCAGCGCGTTTTATTTTTGGGAAGCGCTGGAACTCTTCTCTCTACCTTTGGCCTATGGGGGGCTGCTGCTTTTGCTCACTCCCATTGGGCTGATGCTGCAGGTCTAAGTGGCATGGCGTTGATTGTCGGAGGAGCGATTGCCTTTCTACCGCTTGCTCAAAAATCCGACTCGATGGGACATGCGTTCTCCGCCGATGAGTTTTTTCAATATCTAAAACGAGACATCGTCCGAAATCGCATGATCGAGCGAGGGATTGCGGTTCCGGAAGATGCGATGTTGTTCAATGAATGGCTCAATGGAAAATTCAAAACTCGTGAGGCTACGCAGTTTTTTATCGATCACCCTGAATTGTTTCTGCAGGAAATTCAGCGGCTCATTTTGCAACTGGATGTGATTTTAACGGAGACGCCGGAGCTGGCGTACGGGAATCTTTCGGACAGTACGAGACTCCTGCATGCTTACCGTGATGAACTTGTGAAATTGCTCCCGAAAGAGGCAAAGTTTTCGCTTCGCAAAATCCCCATCCTCAAACGATTTTTGAAAACGGATCCGCTTTATTTGCAAAAATTTCCATTTGGAATGACGGCGGCCAAAAAGCGAGAGTGGGCTGTAACGCAAATGCGAGCATTGCGAGCAATTAATACGGAGATCGGGCGAGAAGTTTCCAATAGCGAAGCGCTAAAGCAGCTGGGCATTACAGCTCAAAAGGTCGGATTCCAAAACGATCCTTCGACGGTGCTTAGAATGACTAAAGCGGAAAAAGAAAGTGTCGCGGTAAATTCTGGGGCGTCGGTCGAAGTGGAGTCGAAATCGAAGCAGTTGCTCGAACTCTATCCCGCATCGATGCTCCTTGGCGGGCAAGGTGTCGAGATTTTGAATAACCTGCGACAGCTGGATGGAACGATGAATGTGCGCGGGACTTATACGAAGGCTGTAGGTTCGAAAACTTCATCCATCCCCACCACGGGTCAGGTGGAATTGTCATTTTTATTTCAAACTCCCGCCTCGGAGGATCGCGCGGGCACGTCGCATATGTTGAAGGTGCAGTTTCCCTTTTTATCGAGGACCTCCAATTTTCAAGAATTGCTGAGGGAGTTGGATGACAGCCCAAGCTCGAAGTCTGACTTTTTGATGAAGCTTCAAGAGAGCGCAAACGAGGTCGTCAAATCTGATCCGGCATTTTTAGGAAAAATGAAGTACGTCGATCCCAAAGACGCGGCTTATTCCGACCACGATCGCGCCAGCATTCAAGCTCTCGTAATGGATTGCGAACAGCGAGCCAAGGACCAGCAAGAGCGCGGCCCCATGGGATTGACTGGGACTGACTAACGCTTCTTCCGCAGTGCCCTCGTTACGAAAAATAAAATAAATCCAAATGCAATCAATACTGCCGCCAGTCGGTGGCTTTCATACGACGCAAAATAAATGAGCATGACATTGGTAATCACCGCAGCGATCGGCGCCCAGCGATGCGTTTTCGATACATGAAATGCGCAGATATTCACGACGATAAATAAAAGCAGCATGAGCGTGGCGGTGGTTCCGGCGAGAAATTGAATCGCGCCGGTGAGAGCGAGTAAAACCACGATGGGCAGAATGACGATGATAGCAGTGGTTGGCGTCGAGCGGTGCTTATCGAGTTTGGAGAGCGCCGAGGGCACTAGTCCGGCTTTGCTCATGCCGTAAAGTAATCGCGAGGCCGTAATGTAATTCAAAAATGCGGTGTTCGCGACGGCGAAGCCTGCAATCATCGTAAAAATAATGGGAGGGAAATTGGGAAATCCCGCCTTCACAATTTCTAGAAGTGGAGCTTTCGAGGTCGTTAAAGTCTCAAGCGGCACAACTTTCAAGGCGATAAAACTAATAATCATATAAATAACGCCCGCAATGGCGAGTGCGGCAATGATTGCCCGAGGCACGGTGCGCGTAGGATCCTTCGTCTCTTCCGAAACATTGGCAAGATCTTCAAATCCCACAAACGCGTAAAACGAGAGTGCTGCTGCTTGCAAGATTGCGGCCCACGCAAAATCTTCCTGACGGAATAACATCTGCGCTTCCGCGATCGGGACTTCGCTTGAGGATGAGCCGCCAAACACAATCCAAGTTCCAATGCCGATCACCAGCATGAGCCCGCTCACTTCCACCAATGTGCAGACGATATTAAAAGCGGAAGAATCGCGCATACCTCTCCAATTCACAAAAGCCAGTGCCACAAAAAAGGTGGGAATGACAATCCACTCGGCGGCGCCGGGTGCGAAAGCCTGAAGATATCCAAAGAATGCTTTTGAAATCGTAGCCATCGAGGCGACGCAGGAACAAAACATCAGCCAGCCGACGAGGGAGGACAACCAGGCTCGCTTAAAAATCTTATCCGCAAAAACCGCGACGCCACCGGCGTGCGGAAAGGCTCGGGTGAGTTTGACGTAACTCATGGCCGTGAGTGAGGCCGTCACAAATGCGATAAGAAAACTGAGGGCAATCCAGGATCCTGCAATCCCTGCAATTTTCCCGACCAGAGCGTAAATTCCAGCGCCCAAAATATCGCCGACACCGTAAATGGTCAGGGTGATCAGTCCAAAATGCGGAACGAGCTTTAAATCTTTTGTCATCCGGCAATTCCAGTCGCCCAATGCCGCTATGTCAACCGACCGATGTTGTCCTCGACTCTCACTTCCGCCCCACGTTAATCTGGGTGCGAGGATTGAGCTGGTGAATATTGAATTTACAGACGAGCAATTGGCCGTAAAACAAATGGCCAAGGACTTTGCTGAAAGCAAAGTGAAGCCCATCGCCGCGGATTTGGATCATAACGCCCGATTTCCCAAAGAACTGGTGCCGGAGATGGCGGCCCTCAAGCTTTTAGGTATGTGCGTGGAGGAGCAGTACGGCGGCGCTGGCATGGACATGGTCTCCTATGTCTTGATGTTGGAGGAGGTGTCCAAGGTTTGCGCGTCCACCGGGGTGATTTTATCGGTGAATAATTCTCTGGCCTGCGAACCCATCGATCGATTTGGAAATCCGGAGCAGAAAAAAAAGTTTCTCACGCCATTGGCCTCCGGGGAAAAATTGGGCTGCTACGCTTTGACCGAGCCGAATGCCGGAACCGATGCGGCCAATCAAAAGACCACTGCTGTGAAAAAAGGCGCGAGCTTTATTTTAAATGGCACCAAGCAATTCATCACGAATGGCTATGAGGCGGATCTCGCCATCGTTTACGCGGCGACCGATCCTTCTAAAGGAAAGAAGGGGATTTCCGCCTTCGTGGTGGATACAAAAACTCCTGGCTTTAAAGTAGCTAAAAAGGAGCGAAAGTTGGGAATAAAAGGCAGCTCCTGCGTGCAAATTGTTTTAGAAAATTGTGAAGTGCCAGCGGAAAACATGCTCCATCAAGAGGGCGAGGGTTTCAAAGTCGCCATGAGCACCCTGGAAGTGGGACGGATTGGAATTGCAGGACAAGCTCTCGGCATTGGCGCAGCCG
>DDSI01000177.1 GCA_002343335.1 Bacteriovoracaceae bacterium UBA2394 | reverse complement strand
GTCCGAGTATTACTCAAAAGAGGAAGTAAGTGGATCGGTCAGTCGATTCCCACGCCTCCCTCCTATTCGAAAGATTCTCAGAAGCAAATTTTGATTTCCACCTACGGCTTAGGAGAGCGCCCCGCCATCGGTGTTAAAAAAGGGAAAGACGGAATTTATATCTCCAACTCCTCTACCGGGGTTAACAATTTTGCCGTCGTAGGAATTCGCTTTTACGCAGCGGAGCTCGATGCCCACGCCGCCATTTATTGGATAGGTACCGGCGAGAAAATTCGTATCGAAGACTGCGAGATGATCGGCTTTGGAGGTAACATTCAATTCAGTGCGCCTAGTGGCAAGATGATTAAAGACATTCGTCTTTATCGAAACATCATTCGAGATGCCAAGTCTGCCATCATCTACAACATGAGTGATGGTCAAGTGGGGGCAAAACCCTTGGGGCTTTATGCACAACGGACCACAGACCTCCTCATTGAAGAAAATGTCGTCGTTAATAACGGTCTCTATGTAGGCAGCGAAGCCAAAGTGCCACGCTTTAGCTGGTATGCGCATCAATTTTACATTAGCGATCAAAATGTACGTCCGAAACTTCTCAAGAATCTCGTGATCAATACCTTCAAGTGCAATACGTCCACTCACCAATCTTGCGACAATTCGAATTGGCCTGAAGGCCCCAACATGACGGAGCTGCGATCCGGCGGATCGATCATAGGAAATTTACTCGTCGGAAATTCTTCCACGAACAATGCGTATTACGGGCCCGTGACCATCAAGGACAATGTACTTTTGGAAATGACGAACCTTTCTAAATGCTCGGCGGGTACGTCGCATCCCGCCTGTCCTGGCGGAGGCGTTTCCGGAGCTGGATTTGAAATGGGTAAGAGCGGCTTTGCGCCCATCGTGAACGGCGTGATCAGTAATAACCTTATTGCGCATAAACGAACGAAAGCGAATGTCACCGCGATTCGCGTGACCAATTCAACGAAACCGGAAGTAAAGAGTAATGTGATTTTTAAAAGTGGTACCACCAGTTATTCGAGTGGAAATACAATTTCGTCGGATGCCACGCCGTTCGTCGACGCCAATCGCACCTTGGCTAAATATTCTCAATCGATCGGGCTCGCTAGCTCCAACGAAGCATTCGTGAATGCGGCGATTCAACAGTCCAAAGAGGATTGGGACGATCGTTTGAATGCGGACGAAGCCAATAAGTGGATTCGAGCCGGCTATTGCCAAATGGGCAAGCCCTGCACTTGGTAAAAGATTTTCGGTCTAACGACCGCACATCGCGGCGAGATGCTTTAATCGGCGCTCCGCTAAGCCATGTAAATAAGAGCTGAATGCCGGAAAATCCAGCAAAAGTTGATTCAACTTTTTAAGCGGACATACGAAAAGTTCGACGTCGCAGGGGGCGAGAACGTCCGCCGTTCTTCCTACGCCATGCAAAATGCCAATCTCTCCCACGAAATCCCCAGCCCTCCGAATTGCAATCACTTCACCGTCGCGAACGATAAGTAGCCGCCCCTTCAAAACAAAGTAGAGTGCGTCAGCTGGGCTGCCTTGCACAAAAAGATATTGATGTTCAGGCAAATGCACTCGATCAAAGGTGGAAAGAATTTTTAAATAGTCCTGATCCTTCAGCGACGTATGACTCAGCTTCGATCGCATTTTGGAATGCATGAGTCGCGCTGCATATTTGGCGAGAATCTTTCCATCGACTGATTTATTCTCCGCCATAAGGTGAACGAGTTGCGGTCCGGAGAGTCGAATCAACTGGCAAGGGGTTAAACATGTGGCTGTCGCCGTCCGAGGAATATCCCCCACCGCTCGAAGTTCTCCAAAAAAATCTCCTGGCTTCAAAATTTTCCGAGTCTCCCCGTCGAATTGCAACTCCACCTGCCCTTCCACAATAAAATAAAAGGAGCGCCCTAAACTCCCCTGTTTAAAAATGATACGCCCCACTTCAGCAGCAAGAGGCTCTCCATGCCGAAAAAGCTGAGCCCGAAAAGCAGATGTCATCGAGCCAATGTCGCTATCTCCCTCTTGAATCATGGTCAGCCATTATGGCATGGGGTAGCGCCGCGCCGTAATAGCTCNNNNATGGATTGCCACCGAGAATGGCTTCCACACCCTCAGGCCCAGCCAATCGTCGAATGAGAACCTGGCCCCCCGTTCTGGGTCCACGAAGCGTTTCGAGAACGTCTACCAAAATCAACCCGTCCACCACATTGCCGAACAATGCATCTTTATTAAAAGAGATGTATTTCGCGCCCATCATTCCATAGTGAGAAAGTAATTCTGGAACAGGCTTTCCATCTCGCTCAAGCTGAGAAACGACGTCCGACAGGTCTTCCAAATCTCGAATTCCGTCTAATATTTCTTTCACGGTGTGTTGATTTAACACGGAAAGATCGGGCGGCGTATAGCCCTCCACTTGAGTGGCAAGTTGAGAGTGCATCGAAGAGCGTTTTAAGTACTCGACCATCACCTGGATCGACTCTTGTTGATAGAGATCGCTAATACTCACCATTCCAAAAAGCTTGGTCACTTTTGGATTTCTCGCGATGTAGCCAGCCAGGCCCTTCCATAGCAATTGCAATATTCCCTTCTTTTGAAACTCTTTGACGATAAATAAACGGCTCAACTCCAAGGCCGGCCCTAAGTTCTCAAAGAATCCAGGCTTAAATTTGAACAAAGTTCCTGCGTATAATCTGTGCACGCCCTGTGTAGGAACGATTTGATCCGTTCTACCAACTCGATAGGCCCCAACGATTTGTTTACCTTCGCGGTCCCAGACGAACATATGGTCGTAATGTCGATCAAGCTCATCCAGATCCAACTCCTTCCCCGTTCCCTCATTAACATCTCTAAAGGTGAGCTCTCGCAACCGACCCAATTCATACAATGTGAGATTCATTTCCGATCCGGGCACCCACAATACTTGAAGAGCATTCTGCTCTAGGATCTTAAATCTCGCTGAAAGCGCTTCGATTTCGGCCTCCAAGTTTATCCTCGGTACGGCTGGAGCGATGGGTTTTAGGATAGCCGGAGTTTCAATGCGTACGGAAGATGGTCTGGTCTGAGGAGTTCCGGGAGCATGAGTCGATCCGAGCAAGTAGACTCGAGATCGAAGGTAAGCCAACATAGCCTCATCCTGATTCTCTCCGAACAGGCTCATCAATCTCTTCGGCTGGATGGGCTTTCCAATTTTTACTTCAACCGTGCTGTCCTTACGTCGCAAAATCTCATGGGGTAGGAGAGACCCTGGTAAGGAAGAATTAGGCTGATTCATGAAATGTAAAATCGTCTTTGTTCCTAAAAACAAAGAGCTCGGTCGATCTTCAAAATACATCGGAATGGTAACGGCCGATGTGCTCTGAATCATGCGAATGATCGAAGGTCTCCAATCGGGATCTCTGACTCGATTTTCCTTCCAAGAAAATTGGGAAACTCCACCTGCAGGAAAAATCGCGAGAGCGTGGCCCGCCTTCAACCACCGAAACATCTCGATGACAGCTTTTCCATTGGATCGTCTCGCCTCATCTGTTTCGAATGGATCAACAAAAATCATATTGTCATGAAACGCAGGAAAGGAATGGAGAATCTTATTGGCGACAATCTTCACGTCAGGCCGACGACGCTTCAAAAGCTTGCCCATCGCGATGCCATCAAGTCCCCCAAGCGGATGGTTAGCGACAATCAAAACGGATCCTGTCTCAGGGATCATGTTCAAATGCGCTTCCGAGTAAGCAACGCGCACTTTCATCACTTCCAAAATACGATCGAAAATATTGCCAGCTGAGGCAGGAAGTGCTTCCGCATTTCTGTAAATGGTGTTTACCCCACCGAGACCTAAAAAATTCCCAACGCAGGCACTAAAGACGTTCGAGCCCAATCGAAGCTCACCCGCTCTGTCAGGATCTGCAAAGGCAGAAGAAAAAGAAAGTGTCAGCGCCAAAACGCTGGTGAAGAGGCTAATTTTTTTTATATCCAACATTGATCATTCACCGAGGACGCTTTTGGAAGCGATACGGTCCACGCATTTGAACCGCTAATGGCAAATGATGAAGCATAGAATATTGCAGAGCGCGTTGAGTCACAGAATGGGAAGCCATGTCCAAATGCGCTGGCGGCAAATTGAAAAGACCTTTACCCATCTCCCTGTCTCTTTCCTTTGGATTCTTGCTGAACATTTCAAAAGATTCTGGATCCTTCTTGAACTCATCCTTGTTGGGGGGCAATCGGCGATTCAAAACATTCCCTTTTTCAATCACATGGCCGCGAAAATTGAGAGCGGGATCATTCGTCTCATAATAGTTAATGGCCTTCACGACATTGTCCGGGATTTCTTTCTCAGGATTATCCGGCGAAAGAGTCCACGGCACGTAATCCAATAAGAATAACAGATCGAGTTTCACGCCTTTCGCACGCGCGAGCCATGCAAACAGTAATCCCGCAGGACCTCCGTGACTGTACCCCACAGCTCCTAGAGAAAAATTCTCTTCCAATTCGCCGCGCGCAAGCCAGTCGGTCAGAATATATTTTGCGCAAGTTGCCGCGTCTTTTGAGCCCTCCTTCGTACCAGGCCAAACCATCCAAAGGGTATTCTTACTCAGTTCGGGATTTCGCTTGGCCGGCAAGG
The DNA here is from genome assembly GCA_002343335.1 of Bacteriovoracaceae bacterium UBA2394. Taxonomy (GTDB): domain Bacteria; phylum Bdellovibrionota; class UBA2394; order UBA2394; family UBA2394; genus UBA2394. Next base: position 4,595 of record DDSI01000177.1, on the reverse strand, counting down.
TGAACCCGTAGAGATGCTCATCTCTCTTTTCAGGGTCCGTCCGAAATGGCCAAACCAACAATCCGTCGAACGCAAACATAATCCGAGCGGGAGGTTCATCGCGACCCGGCAAAACTTGTTTACATGTTTCAACGGTGGCGTACCCCTTAGGAGTCTGCACAATTTGTAGCGGAGGATTTTGCGTCGGATCCAAAAAGTCTTGGATCGAATGCGCATAAGCGTTCTTCATAAAAATGAGAACGCCAAGAGTTAAAGCCACCACCCAATTTGTAAGTTTTAACGTCGTCATAATGTGTGATTTGTGGGCCTCTCATAGACCAGATTGTCTTTAGCCGCAACTTTTCCGATGGGGTATTTTGTATGGAAATTCAGAGAGATATCGCATAAGGGAACGCATGGAAAAGCTACTCAAGGGCATCGTGGATTTTCGGAAAAATGTTCTCCCCAATTGCCGTGAGAAATTCGCCATGTTGGCGAAAGGGCAGAGTCCGGATGTGCTCTTTATCGCCTGCTCCGATAGCCGCGTGGCCCCCAATTGGTTTGCCTCGACCGATCCGGGAGACCTCTTCGTGGTACGAAATGTGGGAAATCTGGTGCCCCCATCCGGCGCAAAACCCAATCCCGATCAGATCGATGAATCCGCACTCGCGGCTGTGGAATTCGCCATCATGCAATTGCATGTTCCGCACATCGTCGTTTGCGGACATTCTGATTGTGGCGCCATGAATGCGCTTTTGAGCGGAGTAACGCCTGAGAATACCCCCCATCTCAAATCATGGCTTCACTACGGTAGCCCCGCTCTCCAGACATTTAACTCGGGACTGATCAAACCCAACATCGGCTTTACCCCCGTAAACCAACTCTCCCAAATCAACGTTCTTCAACAAATAGAGCACCTTAAGAGCTATCCTTTCGTGCGAAGAAATGTAGAGGCCGGCAAGCTAACGATTCACGGCTGGTGGTTCGATATCGCCAAAGCCGATGTCTATTCCTATCGCGAAGGTGAAAAATTCGGGTCCGGCCAGTTCCAGATCATTGAATAATCCGCTACGACCTCTCCTCCATGAAGCGCATCCGATGCAAATTGGGGACAGTTTACTCATTTCTCATATTTTTCGGTGGCTCCCTCTTCGCTCATGCCCAAACCAATAACACGGACGGAAATAACGACTGGATCGATGCTCTTCGTCCTCCCGACAATCAAATGACTTTTTTGGATGGTCCTTTCTGGGCCGAGCGCGACTGGCAACGGGGAAAGCCCATTGGTCGAAGTTATGCTGATGCGCGTAAGGCGTTTGAGTTAAATACATACAAGGCCTCAGATATCGTCCATGAATTTGATCTCACCTCCGATCAAGAATTTGAATTGGCTAAAATGGCTGCCGAAAAGCAAGGGGGGGCTTACAGCGAACACATAGTTAAATTTAGACGCCTTACCGAACAACAGCGATACGACTCCGCTCTTTTAGCCGCTCAGAAAAACCATTGGGCCAATGTAGAATTTAACATCGATAACGTAAGACTTAGCTCCTACGAAAAACGATTGGCGCTTTATAAAGTTGCGCTGTTTCGCTCCTCGTATCAAATCCGTTTTGTAAAAAAGTGGGGATTTCCAAAAAATGTGATTTTCGAATGTCTTCTCCAAACGGCGCGACAGTCTGTCTTTGAACTCTTGCATTACCGAAAGGAGATTGAAGAATTTACGACTGAAGAATTCAAAAGATTGATTTTGGAAACGACGAAGGGAAGATACGTCACTGATGCGATGGAAGCTTTTCAAGTGGAGTGGTTTCCAACTTATAAAGACCGACTTGAGGTTGCAGGATATTTTGCGGAGAAAAATATCTATTTTGTCGATCACATTGGAAAGTTTGTGCTGCTTCCAGAGGATGAAAAGCGCTTACTCGAAGTAAATCGCAAGGTCCCCAAAACTCGTCTGTTAAAGGAACTTGAGAGATTCGGTTTTTCGGACCGGGAAATTCTGGAAACCTATTTTGAATTGAGGAATCGAGACGACCTGCAATCATTGATCCGCGAAAAGGATCAAACGGAATTCATTTTCTTCGAATCCAGCAACCCCATTTGGCTCATTGATCGCATAGGAGGATTTACCTTTCCGGATTTTGAAAGACCGGGGTTTGAAGATCCCTTTCGCATTGTGACGACTCAGATTCATGCGGATGGGCATGTCGAAACTTACGACTCCAAAGTAGCCGATATGGAAAGAGAAGATTTGGAATCGGTGGATGACATCTTGGCATTTGCAAAGGCCCATCCCGATTTACTTCCCGAGAAATGGGTCTCCGTCGCTTTTGAACCTTACCGTAAGAGAGTGCTCGTCGGTCCGCTTCTTCGAAGCGCCTATCGACTGTCGAGTAGAGAGAAAATGTTCGATCCCAAGCATTCCCTCGACATTGCCTGCCAAGCGGCGGGCTTGCGTTGCGGAGACCGAAAATTAGAAGACTACTCTAGAGAACTGGGAATGGCGCTGCTTGTAGAATTGCTTTCACTACAGTTAAAATTTCCCCTCCCGGCCTTCACGCTAATTGCCGTGGAGCCCGAACTTCTCAATCCTTCTCAAGTGCGAATATTCATCAAATTTTTGCATGAGCTTCGAATGCGAGTTCATCATGACGCTGAAAATGAAGAGTATCAGGAGTTCGACCGATGGCTCCGCCTACGCTCCAGCCTCGGCCTCGTGGCAAATGGAATCACGAGAAGCAATATTCAACATTTGATTCGGCATTTGAAGAAACGTCCGAAACCCCACCATCTCTATTCGAATCTTCCTACTCGTTGCCAAGACGTGATCCATACATTGAAATTGCTCAATGAATAAGATTCTCTTCCAGCTCCTCAAGTTCTTCTCTGCAATACTACCTGCGACGGTCACGCGAAGGCTTCTTCCTTATAATACGCAAATCCTTCAAGAGTCTTTCAGACCGATTCGCCAGAGGATTGATGAGTATTCGCCAAGATTCTATGAAAATTTCTGGAAAGATTACCCAGAAACTCGGGATCTTTTTGGAAAGAATATGACGAAGAAGGAGCTCGATGCGCGAATTAACCAGTTCATGCTCTTTATTGTAGAAAATGCGGATAAACCGCATGTGTATTTAAATTTTGTGCAACATCTTGCGGGACGCCACAAGGGATATGGAATTTTCTCTCATCAATTTGAATTTGTGGGAGAAACAAATATTAAAACTCTGAAAGAAATGCTCGGAGATTCTTTTTCAGCTGCCGATGAAAAAGAATGGCGGGTTGCGTTTTCATTTCTTACTCGTCTAATGAAATTGGCTGAAACTTTCAAAGTGAAAGAAAAGATTTAATCAGGACGACTGAGCGGCAAACTCTTGAATCTCTCATTCGTGATTTCGTAGACGACATGTCGTCCGCCGTCCAAGGACCTTGCGCCGACCAAAACACCCCCGATTCTTTCCATCGCCGCACGGGAACGCCCGTTGTTTTCACCAATCTCGAAGATCACGCTCTCCACATATTGAAAGGCATGCGCGAGCAAGGCTCAAGGGCTGAAGTTCAAACTCCGAGTTCAGATCTTGATTTAGCTGGCTTCCTTGATCCATTCGCCTTCGCAGCCTTCGCCCGTTGAATTGAGGCTTAAAATTTTGCCTTTGTTATTCGAAGTGACAGTCGTTTTGCACTTCTTCGTCACTTTTGAATATATTGCGACACTTCGCCCGTCTACGTTACTTCCCCAGCGTTCGTTTTTGATCTCACCCGTCTTCTCTTCGACTTCCTTTTCCGTCAAGAAGAGATAAACAGTGTTTCCGCTAGCGAGTTGGGTAGTGGATTGAGGTGCGCCCCATTCGGAAATCAAAGTTTCTACATTGTCACCTTTGTATTTCTGAATCACTTCACTGTGTTTGACATACTTCATCCCACAGGATGTGAGGAGCATTGCGCTTGCTATATAGAGAATTCCGATCGCATATTTTTTCATTCCCAAAGTGTAATGATTTAGCGCCGACCGTCATACCAAAATTCACAGGATTCACGCTTCATCGCCACACGCTTTCCCCCCAAAATTAGGCCGAAGAAAATCTTCATCTTTTCGGTCGTGGAATAGAGATGAATCTTTCGAGCCGAAGTTAGAATTGGGTAGCTGCGGATAACTAGCCACGCCAGAGAGTTTCGTTTCGCATAAGCCTTTGCTCTCTGACTTAGATCGATCTCTTCCGTCGCAAACAGATCTTGGCTAAACTCACCCAAAGTTCGAAACGCATCTGCGCGAATAAAGAGAAAAGATCCCGCGGCCAATTTCCAAAGTCGACTAATCCAATTCCATAAGGCAACCGTGAGTTTTGACAACCAAGTTTGTTCGTCGATTTGAACCAGAGCTCCTCCGCCCAAACAGAATCCCTTCTTGATATTTTTCAGACACTCTTCGAGGAGTTCATACGACGGCCAAGTATCGGCATCGATGAAAAAGAGCCATTCCCCCTTGGCAATCGAAGCCGCGCGGTTCCGAGCACGAGCAATTTGATTAATGGGTTCAAAAATAACTTCAGCGCCATGGGCCCTGGCAACCGCCGCCGTGCGATCGGTAGAGTTGTTATCGCGAACAATAATTT
>DDSI01000133.1 GCA_002343335.1 Bacteriovoracaceae bacterium UBA2394 | reverse complement strand
AGATTGTTTGAAGAGATCTTTTTCGAGCGAGATACCTTTGGGGAGATTTTTTTCGATGTTTGCTAAGGTCAGATCGATTCTTTGTGTGAGCTCAATAGTGTTTGCTCCAGGTTGTTTTTGAACACTCAAGATCACTGCGGGCTTACCGTTCACGCTGCCATCACCACGCTTGATCTGCGCCCCAAGTTTTACCTCGGCGATGTCTTTTACGAGAACGGGTTTCCCGAAATGCAGTCCAACAACAGAATTCTGAATGTCTTCTTGATTCTTAACAGTGCCAAGATTTCGGACGAGGTATTCCTTGTTGTTGAGATCAACAAATCCACCAGTTGTATTTTGACTTACGATCGAAAGATTTTTTTCCACTTCTTCGAGGGCGAGTTGATAGCGTTTCAATTTTTCCGCATCGATGAGAATTTGAAATTGTTTAACTCCACCACCAATTGAAATCACCTGTGCAACCCCTGGAATACTTAAAAGCTGAGGGCGAATAGTCCAATCGGCAAGCGTTCGCAAATCCATGGGAGTAACGTTTCCATCGGGCGAAGAGAGCCCGAGAAGTTGAATCTCGCCCATGATCGAAGCGATAGGACCCATGATGGGAGTGATGCCCGTCGGGAGTTTCTCTTTTGCAACGGCAATTTTTTCCGCAACAAGCTGTCGATTGCGATAGATTTCAGTTCCCCAATCAAACTCAATGTAGATAACGGAGAGTCCAATTCCTGAACTCGAGCGGATTCGCTGCACACCTGGCAGTCCATTCAAGACAGTTTCGAGAGGAAGTGTTACCAATGTCTCCACTTCTTCGGGTGCCATGCCAGAAGCTTCGGTCATGATATTAACCGTTGGCCTATTGAGGTCGGGAAAAACATCAATGGGCAGATTCCGAAGAACCATGGCGCCATAGACAAGAGCGAAAGCCGCGATTGCTATGATGAGCAGCCGATTTCGTAGTGAAAATTGAATAACGCGATCAAGCATAATCAGTGGTGCCCCTCATGCTCCTGCGAGTTGCTCTTAGTTAACGAAAGAGGCAGATCGTAAACTGCAGTGCCACTTGGCAGTTCACCTCGCTTCGCTGTTATCGATAATTGGCCAGAGGATAATTTTTCACCTTTTGGCAGATCGCAGACGAAGCGATCTGTTTGAGCACGACACTGAAGGTCTTTTTCTTTGCCATTGCGAATGATCTTAACTGCGGCGCTAGAATTTTTAACGACAGGCTCTTTCCAGTTAATATCAAGAAAGAAAACTTCAAGCGCATTTTTCTTAGCAACAACCTCAGTGTGGAATGCTCCTGGCATTCTAATGAATCCTCCATGGGGCCCCTTCTTGTCCTCTCCATGGCCAAATGCTTTCGTAGTGAGAAGTGCCGTTACGGCTAATGCTGCTAATGGGATTCGTTTCATTCTTCCTCCTGACCTTTAATACGGGCCAAATGTACTTTTGTGACGACCTCTTGATATATACCATATACCCTGATATGGTATATGGGAAGAAGGTCGATCGACAAGAGTCAATAAAGGAGACCCGTATTTACGGGAAATTAGGGGGAAGAGTTTTAATGAAGAAAAAGCAAGCTCACACCGCTAACCATGGCCACCATGATCATACTTCCGATTTGAAACGATTCAATCGTGCGCGTGGACAAGTCGAGGCTATTCAACGGATGTTGGAAGAAGGTCGATATTGCATGGATATCATCACTCAGATCCGCGCCTCGCGTGCTGCGCTTCGATCTCTTGAAACTTCAATCCTTGAAGGGCACCTTCGAGGTTGTGTTTCTGCTGCAATGAAGTCACGAGATGCGAATGAGGCTGATGTCAAAATCAGGGAACTCATACGACTGATGGGGCATGTAAAGGATTAGAAATCTCTTTTTGCTCGCCCACAGATATTTTTTCACGTTCAGGGAGGCGGACCTTAACTTAATTCCGGCCTTGCCCAGATACTTCCGAATCGTGGGTTTGGAGGAAAAACTTAAAGCTGCGATTTGGGCTATTGAGAGACCTTCCTTACATATTTTTCGTGGAGGAAAATCTTATCCTGGTAGATAGGTTTTAAACGAAATGTAATAAAATCGCGGAGATAAAGGTTGGAGNNTCGCTTTCGCCCGCCAGGTAAAAAAATTCCCGCGAATAGCGGGATTTTTTTTTTATCTTAAGGGTTGGTGACTCGAACCCTCGACCTCCGTAGGACTGACGCACGGTGTGCGAGCATTCGAGAGTAAGTCTGGAGGGGAGAGGTCCATTCGGCTCCGCCATTTATTTTTTATCCGATATTTTTTCCTCCACTGCATTAAACGACTAAACCCCGCATTTCATTCTGCGTTCCAGTATCAGCTTCTGCATCAGCGAATCGTGAGCATCATGGAAGTGTGTAGTGAGTACGGGCCATGTCCTACACGCGAGATGCCGAATTATTTTGATTTCACAATGCTGCCATCTACTGGATTGAAATAAATTTCAATGTCGCGACCGTCCTTGTCGGCACCATAAATTTCGTAGCACGTGCCTGGTTGCTTGAATTTGCGAATCTTATAGCCTTGTTTCTCTGCCATTGCTTTGAAATCAGCTTCGCTCATCCATTTATTTTTGGGCTCATCGGTGCAGTTTGCTCTCGCAAAAGCAGCTCCGCCACCCAGAAGAGTTAATGTGAGGGTTCCTAAAATAAATTGTTTCATAGTATTTGTTTCTCCTTAGCCTAAAAATAGTGAGTGAAGCGCCTCTTAGATAGTGAGCAGAAGACCTATAAAACACAAATGCATGCCTTTGTGCACCTTTACAGCATTTGACGTATGGAGATTTTCATAAAGGAGACTCACAGTGGAACTGACTGGAGATGATTATGAAAAAAATCAAAGTCTACGACCTCCCGACAAGACTTTTCCATTGGAGCTTTGCAGCTTTGTTCTTAGGGGCTTTTATTCTCGCAAAAACAACGGGCGACGAATCTTTGGCATTCGCTTATCACATACTGATTGGAATTGTTCTTTGCTTTTTGATCGGTTTGCGAATCGTGTGGGGATTCCTGGGCTCAAAATACGCACGATTTTCTTCATTCCGGCTGAATCCAAAAGAACTTGTGATTTATTTTCGAGACCTTTTAACCTCTCGAACGGCTCGGTTTCCCGGCCACAATCCAGCCTCAAGCTGGGCAGCGGTTGCGATGTTAAGCCTTGGCCTTGGACTAGGGTTTTCCGGTTACATGATGACTCAGAGTTCTGGAAACGATTTTTATGAGGATCTTCATGAACTGTTTGCAAATGCATTTATCGTCGTGATCGCCTTTCACATCCTTGGCCTCCTTATCCACTCGTTCCGACATAAAGAGAATATCGCGCGTAGTATGTTGGATGGTGGGAAAGCATCCTTCAATGAATCCCTTGACATCAAAAGCTCTCGACCATTTGCAGCGGTGGCTTTTGTTTTTCTCGTTGGAGCCTTTACCTTTCATCTAATAAAGAATTACGATTCAGCAAATCGCACATTGAGTACTTTTGGGAAAACGTTGCAGCTTGGTGAAGTTGAAGATTTAAGCAAGAACGGGGTGCATGAAGAAAAAGCTCGGCACCGCGAAAACGATGATGACGACTAATATGCTTTCGAGCCTAACAAAAAAGGAGAGATGGGTGATTGTGGCGGTTCTACTGGGAATCGCTGTGATCATTGGAGCGGATATCGCAACAGATTATCACGAGGGTGTTCGCTCTTGGCACATCGTGGCCGAAGGAGCAGTCGCAGTCTCTGCCCTCGTTGGAATTCTTTATTTACTTTCAGGTTCGTTTTCTCTCAAACATTCTCTTGAAGTCGAACGAAATACCTCAGAGGAACTAAGGCAAGAAGCCGAGCGGTGGAAGAACGCTTCAAAGAAATACCTTCAAGGCCTGAGCCTTGCTATCGACACCCAACTGAGTAAATGGCATTTGACGGACTCCGAAAAAGAAGTCGCATTTCTTTTGTTAAAAGGATTTAGTCTAAAAGAAATTGCGGAAACGCGGAAAACTTCTGAGCGAACCGCGCGCACCCAAGCCGTATCGATTTACGCAAAAGCAAGTCTGTCCGGCCGCTCCGAATTCGCAGCTTTTTTCCTGGAAGATTTGCTGCCGCCTACAACTCCTGCACGAGCGTAAGAACGCCGCAATTTGCCGAAGACTTAATCCCTCATTTTGGAGTCCAACGATTGCTCGGATTACCCGCTGCTCGGAGATATGTTTTTCCTTCTTTCCGTTAATTTTTTTGCAGCCATATTCAACCTGTTTTGTTCGACTATGATGAACATGCGCGTTTCTAATCGGAATTGAGGCGCCCCCTTTAAACCTGTCCAAATTCTGGATTTTTCCTAAAGATCTAAGCACTTAGCGTTGACTTGCCGGTAAGTAGCTTTTAAGCTACAATTATGAAGTCGGTCGAACCCGTCACAGTTTAGATTTATCAGACTGCCGATGGAAAATGCCCGCTTGAGTCTTGGCTCAATATCCTTCGAGATATCGAGGCGCGAGCCCGGATACGAAGCCGAATTAACAGGCTTCGACTTGGAAATTTTGGAGACTGTAAATCGGTGGGAGCCGGAGTTCAGGAACTGGGAGTCGATTTTGGGCCTGGCTATCGAGTTTATTTTGGACGGCAGGGAAGTGCTCTCGTGGTTTTGCTTTGCGGAGGATCGAAGAAAACTCAAGACAAAGACATTCAGAAAGCAAAGGAACCGTGGAGCGAATATAAGGAGCGCATCGGATGAAAAGAAAAATTACGAAAGACTACAAAGAATCCCTTCTTGAACAACTCAAAGATTCAAAAGAAGCTGCAGCCTATCTAGATGCGGCACTCGAAGAAGATGACGAAGTATTTTTACTCGCCCTTCGAGATGTAGCTGAAGCTGTTGGAGGCGTCAGTGTTGTTGCAAAGCAAACTAAGCTCAATCGGGAAAGCCTTTATCGGATGCTTTCGAAGAATGGGAACCCTGAGCTAAAGAGCTTGCGATTGATTCTTGAAAAGATTGGCCTTCGCCTTTCTGTTGCCCCTGCTCATTAACTGCAGCACGAGAGATTTGCGTATCACACTCGTTCAAATTTTGAAAAATTCGACTTATCATCATGGGATGCCATTTCAGCCCTTTGCTCTTAGTTGGCACTCCCATTTGCGAAAGAAACTTTGCTATTTGTCGGAGATTCATCCTTTGGTTTTTTAACTCAACAATCGCTCGGATAATCCGCATTTCCGAAATAGAGGGTAAGGGTTTCATTTCGGGATGCTGATAAGCACTACGCAATTGAATTCCATGAGCTACTAAAGCCTTTCGAATCGTAGGTTTGGAGGAAAAAGTTTGTGACGCTATTTGAGCGATTGAGAGCTTTTCTACGATATATTTTTGATGGAGGAAACTCGGGTCACGATAGTGAGGAAGTTCTCTAGTGTGCTTAAAAGTGATCAAATCGGGAAAATACAGGGTGGAGGAAACATAGTGGCTTGGTTACCTTCGGCTCCGCCATTTTTCTTCCGACAAGCTTCGTCATACACTTTCAGGCTCCCCGGGGATTCATGACTGCCTTTGGTTAATTCACCCACTCCGCTGCTCGCCTTCATTGTCTGACTCGCTTCTCAAAAGAAAAGTGATGAGAGTTGGGGCTCGAAACCGAGAACAAATTTTGGAGTGCAAAGGAATCTCTAGATTTCATTTGTTTACACGCAAAATCGTTATTCCTTGAATTAAAGCCGACCTTTTAGGTGGCACGTTCCCTGCAAGATACTTTCTCAAAACAAACGCCGCGAAGGTGCGGAAACTTTTAACCCGAGGAGAGAGTATATGAAGTGTATCAAGAGTAAGATTATAGTTTTAACATTGTCGATGACGGCCCTTTCAGGGTTTGCCTTCGGTCAATCTGTAGCGAGTAACCCCCAACCAGAACTAACGGTCTCATTTAGTCGGTCTGCTCAGCAGCTAGTAAACGCTACTTATCAAATTAGGGATAAATTCATTATTGAAGTCGTCTCGAGTGCGAAATATTCAATCGAGGCGGGAACGCTGGTCGATCCAATTTCAGCTCTACCGCGATGGAATCCAGCTTTTTCGTCCTCGTATGAGGTCAATGGTGTAGCAAAAAGTAGATGTCCCACGGCGACAAGTTGCTCGCTCGATCACCATCAGAGCCTGGCCACAGGTTATGCATCCAGCACTCTTAAAATGGATCAGTCAGGAGTGAATCCCTACTCGGGTCACAATAACGACTACCATTCACTGGAGATTCAACATCATAATACGGAGGGAATTTCTTTCTACGGATTTCAATCTAGTTCGGCGACGAATCCCAATCCTGTCGACGAATACTACACATGGGATAACAGTGATTTGGGTACGGTGCTTTCGATTCTTTACGCTTTTCCTAGCCCCTTTCCGATGGGACAGAGCGACGCAACCTTGGATTTTGGATCATTCGAGGCAGATGAAAGTTGTTCAATTTACAATCGACAAAATGTTTCACTTACTCCGGAACAGTCGACCCAACAAAGTTCGTTCGAATATGCGGCAAATTGCGGCCCCCAATTTAGGGGACAAATGAAAGTGATTGAGTTTGGCGTCTCATGTCGCGATGACAATTGGTACCCATGGGCAGAATCCAGCGCGACTGGAACTGGAATTACCCAGTATCGATTTCGCCGAGTTGATGTGAGTGAATGTGTTCGAATTGAAACCAAAAATGCTAATCAAGCTATAGAGATCGCGCAGACTAATACGGATCGCGATTGAGATTTAAGAGGAGCTAATTCATTTGGACGCGGAGGCTCATGAATTCATCGATGGGCCTCCGTCGTTTTCTAGAATCAGGAAAGGCGTATGCCCTAGGAAGAAGGCGCAAGAGAGGCTGTCAAAAGAAGTTGGCGACTTTTAGCTCGATCCGATAGCATTCTCATCTAACATGGAAAAGACAAAGCGCTTTAAGAAAGCGCCTCGTAGCCTTAAATTATTTCAAGAAATATTGTCGAGGCACTTCGATTTATTGTCAGACAAAGCGTCGAACGAAGAAATTATTGAGTCGATGGAGCAAGCAGTCGAATTCAAAGGAGCTAATCTTTGGATTCTCATATTTGCAATTTTACTCGCCTCTATCGGATTAAACATAAATTCTACCGCCGTCATTATTGGGGCCATGCTTATTTCTCCTCTAATGGGACCTATCGTAGGTTTGGGGCTTGGTGTTGCGACCGTTGATTTTGATCTCATGAAGCGCGCATTGAGAAGTTTCGGCTTTGCCGTGGGTACAGCGATTCTTGCTTCGACTATCTATTTTCTATTAACCCCGCTGTCAGACGCAAAGTCCGAGCTACTCGCAAGAACATCTCCGACAATCTGGGACGTTCTTATTGCCTTTTTTGGAGGTATCGCAGGAATTATTGCATACTCAAGAAAGATTAAAACAAATGTTGTTCCCGGCGTGGCGATTGCAACCGCTCTGATGCCGCCCCTATGCACTGCCGGCTACGGGATTGCGAATGGAAGCCTCGCTTATAGCTTTGGCGCACTCTATTTATTTTTTATCAATTCTGTCTTCATTTGCTTCGCAACTATTCTCATCTCTAAGCTTCTGCACTTACCAAAGAAACAGTATATCGACGAACTCGTTCAGAAGCGAATGCGTCAATTGATTGCTGTTCTCGTCATTGTTACGGCGCTTCCAAGTATTTATCTGACTTATCGAATTGTTAAAAATTCAATTGTTGAGCGGAATGCGAATTTGTTTCTCACACGAGAGTTTAGATTTCCTGATACTCAAATTCTCGATCGAAAAATACATTTCGATCGCAATCCACCGGAGATTGTTTTGACTCTCATTGGGCATGCCTTGACGGCTGATCAAATCCAACAACTTCAAGATCAGGAGGAGTTTTATGGATTAAGAGGCATAAAACTCGTGATCAACCAAACCTTGAGTAGCAACGAAAACCCTGAGAAACTGCAAACACTCAAATCCGAAATTCTTACGGAGTTTTATAAGCAAAGCACCGAGAGTTTAAGAACAAAGGATGAGAAGATCGCTGTCCTCGAAGCAGAGCTTGCTCGTCTGAAATCTCAAGCGCTTCCTGAGGAAAACTTATTTCAAGAAGCTCGGGCCCAACATCCAGACCTTGTTCAGGGAAGTTTCGCGCGAACAAATATGATTAAGGATATGCAAGATAAGACCAAAAATGGACCCATCTTGCTCGCCTTCCTGGAGTTTAAAAGAAATCCAACGAATAAGGATAAAGAGCGGATTAAAAAATGGCTCTCTGTCAGAGTTGGAATCGACGCCATCATACTTCAAACTTCAGTGAAGAGATCAAATTGAAAGCCCGGGGGCTAATCTCATCAAATTTGAAGAAGATGAGGGGTATTACTCCTCGGTACTAGATTCATTTTGATATCTTCCTTGGCTGTCGTCTCGAGATAATTCCTTTCATTCTTATTTCGATTTCACTTTAAGCTCCACGCCAAATAAACAAATGGACCTTCGGGGTTATTCAATTTGCGGAAATGCTCTGAGCCTTGGGCGGATGTTTGAGTGACGACGTTAGTTAGTGTCCGCCAGGGGGAAATCTATGGAGAGTTTAGCAGAAATGAAATCAAGCTAATCCATAAACGAGCTAATCAATTACCGAAGGAGAAATTAAAATGGCACAGCAATCCAATCGAGGACGAGGTCACACTGATTCCGCAGGTCGACATTACACCTCACAAACCTGGAAGCGAGCGCAAGAAGGTAGAGCACTCGGAGGGCAATATTCGCACGGTGGTCGAAATACCAATGAAGATGACGATGACGATGAAAGTCGCCAAGGTCGATCAAACCGATCATCAGGTCGATACAATGATGATGAGGAGCGATTTGGTGGTGAAGAGGGTCGATCGCGAGGCGGTCAACGTTCTTCAGAAATGCAAGACCGAGATGAGTACGGACAATTTGCGGGTTCGCAAAGCAGTGAACGGTTTGGATCTCGGTCGGGTCGAAGTAGCAGCTCTTACGACAACGAAAGTGATGAAAGAAGTCGTTATTCGTCTTCAAATCGCGGTGGACGCAGCAGTAGCCGAGATGAAGACGACGACCGATACGAAGGGCGCGCTCGCGGCGGATACCGCTCGGCTCTATCGCAAGATCGAGATGAATACGGACAATTTGCTGGAAATGACGAGAGTGATGACGGCGATGACTATCAAGGAAGCAATCGAGGTTTTTCTTCTTCACGAGGACGTGGGAGTCAAAGCTACCGAAGCAATGACGATGAAAGCGGCGGTCGATCCTCGAATCGTGAAAGCCACTTAAGACGAGTGTATTAAATGAGATTTGTAGAAATCCTTGGCGATCTGCTTACCGCAGATCGCCGATTTTCAGTTAGATTTTCGTCTACTATCGCGTGCCTCATTCATGAGGCACGCCTACCAAATTATTTCAGATTGTGAAAAACTTGCTGAACGTCGTCGTCTTGTTCGAGAGCATCGACAAGCTCCAGTACTTCAGTCGCCTGATCGTTCGTCAGCTCCGTGAACGTTTCGGAAATATACTGCGAGGCGGATTCTAGGGGAGAAATTTTTCGAGCTTCGATAGCCGATTGAAGTTGGCCAAAGTTATTAAATAAGCACCGAGCCACGATGACCTTCTCACCTTGTTCGCCGGTGGACTCCCCAATTTCTTCCAAACCGTGGTCGATCAATTCCAATTCAAGTTCTTCTAAATTCAATCCGTCAGGGGAGAGGCGAATCACGCCCATTCGTTTGAACATAAAACTCACACTGCCAGTCGAGCCGAGGTTCCCCCCATGTTTTTTAAAAATGGATCTTACATTGGCTGCTGTTCGAGTCGGATTATCTGTAGCCGCCTCCACAATCATCGGTACTCCATGCGGTGCATAGCCTTCGTAAAGGAGAACTTCATAATTCAAATCCGTCTGACCGCTTGCTCGTTTGATCGCGGCATCGATTTTATCCTTCGGCATATTGACGGCACGACCGTTTTGAATGGCGCGTCGTAGTGCGGGATTCGAATTGGGATCGGGGCCAGAAGCTTTGACGGCGATGGTGATGTCTTTGACAATTCGAGTGAAGGCCTTCGCCATCTTGTTCCAGCGAGCCATCATCGTGGATTTACGAACTTCAAATATTCTACCCATGGGGGGGTTCCCTTTCCGTCATCCGGCCAAAATTTCTTTAAAAAGTTACTTTAAGCAGAGTCATATGACATCGACTATTTCTAAACAGCGGGTTTGACCCGCAGATTTGAGTTCAATTGCTTGGCCGACGCGTTTATCAATTAAAGCCCGTCCCAGGGGACTTTCGGGCGAAACAGTAGAAACTTCTTTTTGATCGACCTTCAGTTTAACTCCGCCCTGAGAAGGCAATAGAAAGTAAATTTTCTGTTGGCCGGACTCATCTTGAAGAGTTACGAGCGCTGATATGTCGATAGGAGACTCCCGATCGAAGGTCAAAAGAGTTAAGGATTTCAGCATGAGCATCGCCGCTCTGAGATCTTCCGCTCGCTTCGCTTGGCCGGCAGCAAGATAGGATTGCTCAAGTCCTCGAGTGTCATATTTATTTTCGGGTTTTGCTTCAGCCTCAGTGGCCGCTTCTTTTGCGGCAAGGTTGGCGCTCACGAGCAATGCCTCATCTTGTTGAAGGATACTTAATATGGATTCTAAAAGGCGCTGTTTGTTCATCTTCGTGACCCAATTAAGAAGGTCTATTCACCGCGGGTTCAAATTCGAGTTAAATAATGTCAGCTGATTGATTGATTTTTTGCAACGGGGGAAAATGGCAATGAATTTAATGTTTCTCTTATTTTCTCTTACCTTTCCTGCGGCACTGGAAGTCGAATCGCTAGAATGGAAACTTATCAATGAAAGGGCCGGCATCCATATTTTTGAGGCCGAAGTCCAGAACCGCTCAGTCGTAGCGGTCGCGGGACGCGCCGTGATTGAAGCGCCACTTAAGAGCGTGGTGGATGTCTTAATGGATATCGACCAGCGGAAGTCATGGGCTCCCAATCTGGCGGACGCAAGAATCCTTGAGAGGAAAACGGAACACGAATGGATTGAGTACAATCACATCGCAACACCTTTCTTTGTGAGTGACCGGGACTTTGTGGTTGCGGCTCGCGTGCAATCTAATCCACGAAGATCTGGAACTTGGTCTATTCATTATGAATCGACAGCTCACACAAAGGAGCCCAAAACAAGTTTCGTCCGAGGAGTTGTTTATCGTGCAACCTTTCAACTTAAAAAGTTAGGGTTCGACCGCACAGAAATTTGGGCAGAGGCTTTCGTAGACCCAAAAGGGGCTATCCCCAAATGGATCGTCAATATCTTCCAAAGAAAGTGGCCGCATCGCGCGATTAGCGCATTACAAAAGCAAGTTTCTCGAAGGAAAGATCAAAAGGATTTCAAGTAGTCGATCTTTTGCTCGAAAAGGAAATGAACAGCTTGCATGCTGCCGGCCTGAAGGTGAGTAGGAAGGACCGAGTCCTCTTTGAAATTTTGAGAAACTCCAAATCCAAACATATGGTCGAGTAGTTCAGCGGTTGTTTCTCGCCAGTTCTTAAAGTCCTTTGAAATATCTTTGGTAGAACGCCGATTGGCATTTCTTAGAATTGAATTTGCTTCTGAAATCGACTGCTTGAGCATGTTTTTAGGTAAACAATCTTTCATCCGGCGATGCACATCCCGCCAGGTGAAGCCACGTCTGTTATAAGCCTCTTCGGAAAGATTGAGATCCAAAGGAACGGGCTGTTGGGTCTCTCTCCAACAGAGCGTAATTTTACGGGAGTGAATGGCTTCCTTCGAATCCATCACGTAGGCCTCAGCCCATTCGCTTTCTGTCAGTTGATCTTCCAATTGTTTGACGAGGTTCAGGAACGACATCCGGTCGCTTATACACCAACTTAAGGAAAGAGGAAGTCCGGGACGGGGCCTGTACGCACGTACAGTATCAGGGTGTTCCGACCTCCTTTAAGATCAGGAAAGGCGCGGATTTACGATGCCTGAAAGTGAGCTGAAATGAACAATTCGATGATGCCGCTTGTAAGTTTTCTTTGCTTAAGCACCTTCTACGCCTTGGTGGTGCTCACCCTTTCGATCTTTGGAGATCGAAAGTGAATTTCGAAGCAGTGAACAGTGCGGGGGGAGACAGCTAAATGTATGTGTTACGAATGCGTCGACGATCTTCCTGATCCCATCAAAAACTCCTTGGATAAGGAGCTGCTTCCTTTGTATTTGGCGGCCTTCAATAACGCCTGCAGGGAACACTTCCAGACTGATCCAGCTTCGGACCCCGCTCTTCGTCACCGATTCGCGCATGATACTGCGATGTCGGTCGTCACATGGCCCGGTCAAATTTAAGTATTTGAATGAAAGGGTAAGAGAACATGAAATTTCGAACCCTTGCCTAACTCCGATTCAGCCCAGATCTTTCCGTGGTGTTTCTCAACGATATCCTTTGAAATTTTCAATCCGAGACCGAATCCTCCTACGTTGGAATTTCTTACATTTTCGGCGCGAGAAAAAATCTCAAAGATATTTCCAAGATTCTCAGCAGGAATTCCAACGCCCGAATCTGCCACAGTGATATGAAC
>DDSI01000246.1 GCA_002343335.1 Bacteriovoracaceae bacterium UBA2394 | reverse complement strand
AGCATGAGCGGTCCCAAGGGAAAGCGCCCGCCGGAGTATCAAATCGCAAGCTTACTCGCATTTATTTTTACCAAGGGCATGACGCCGGATGAAATCACGGCGCTTACCAATGCCATGCGATTCTCAGGACAGCAATTTAAGTACAAGGGGTTTCCAAAGGACGCGTTTTTTGCGGACAAACATTCCACTGGCGGCGTAGGCGACAAAATTACGCTCCCGCTCGTGCCACTCGTCATCGCGAGCTCGGAGAAAATTTATATTCCCACGATCACCGGTCGCGCACTTGGCCACACCGGGGGCACTGTTGATAAATTGGAGAGCATTCCGGGCTGCAAGGTGGGGTTACCCATAGCCAAATTTTATAAATTGCTGAAAAAAAATCGCGCCTGCTTTTTGGGACAAACGGAAGCCATCGCTCCCGCGGATCGAATTATTTATGCCCTTAGAGATGCCACGGGCACGGTGGAGAGTATCCCGCTCATCACCGCAAGCATTCTCTCCAAAAAACTTTCTGAGTCTCTAAACTACTTACTCCTCGATGTGAAGACCGGCAATGGCGCGTTCCTTCGTGATCCCGCTCAGTCGGAAGCGCTTGCTAAAAGTTTGCTTTCTGTGTGCCAATTGGCGGGCGTGAAAGCGCAAGTAAGTCTCACTCGAATGGATACACCGCTTGGACATTACTCCGGCAATCGATTGGAAATTTTAGAAACGCTTCAAATTCTAAATGGAGAAGGTCCACCCTCCTCCACCGCGCTCACCTTGGACTTCGCGATCAAAATATTAGAGGCTTCCGGAGAATCCATGGGCTCCGCGCTTCGAAAGACAAAAGAGGCGCTTGAGACCGGCAAAGCTTTTGAGGTGTTTAAAAAAATGATCGAATCCCAAGGGGGATCGCTGGCTCGCCTGGAAAGAGTATTGAATGGTACGACTCTAAAATTGAAAACCAAATCAATCTTAGCACCTAAAGCTGGCACCCTTCACTTCGATGTGCGGGAACTGGGATTGGCGCTCGTAGAATTGGGAGCCGGTCGAAAGCGCAAAGAAGACAAAGTCGATCCGGATGTGGGATGCTACCACACGCTGGAAACTGGTGATCGCGTGGAGTCCGGACAAGAAGTTTTAAAGATTTATTATCGAGACGCAGCGAAACTTAAGGCATGCGAGGCCCACTTGAAAAGAACAAATGCCATTCGAATCGACGATGTTTTTGTAAAAAAGGCGCCCTTGATTCGCAATTTTTGAGTAATTTTACATGATGGAAAAAGTCGAAAACGCCGCAAATTTTTTACAAAATCGTTTTGGTGAAGCCCCCACGACGGTCGTCATTTTGGGAAGTGGCCTCTCGGGATTCGCCAATACACTCAGTTCTTGGGAAGCAGTTACCACGGGAGAAATTCCAGGCGCTGCGAAGAGCACCGTCGTCGGTCACGACGGCCGCGTGGTGATTGGGGAGTTAAAAAATGGAAATAGAGTCGGTGTGCTCGCTGGCCGAGTACACGGGTATGAAGGTCACGCACCCAATCAGGTCGTGCTTCTTCCTAGGGCCCTTCGACATTGGGGCGTGGAGAATTTCATTATTACCAATGCCGCGGGATCTACCCGCACCACATTTAAACCAGCCACACTTGCCATCATCAAAGATCAAATTAATTTGACCGGGCAAAATCCCCTCACCGGCACCGAACTCTACGGCGGCCCTCGCTTTCCGGACATGACCGATCTCTACAATTTAAGCATGCGAAAAATCGCCAAGGGCGTTGCGGCGAAATTAAACATCTCGATGAAGGAAGGTGTTTACACCGGGCTTATGGGTCCGACGTACGAAACGGCTGCGGAAATCAAGATGTTTGCAAAGCTGGGTGCTGATCTCGTCGGTATGTCGACCGTTTGGGAAAGTATCGCCGTCCATCAAATGGGAGCCAAGGTTTTGGGTATTTCCTGTGTCACAAATTTTGGAACGGGTATCTCCAAACACCCGCTTTCCCATCAAGAAGTGCTAGAGAGCACCGAAAAAGTGCAAAAGACCTTTAATCGCTTCATGACGGAATTGCTGCAAAAGCTAGAATAGAATCGCGATGTCGAAGATCCAAATTTTTCATGCGCGCTCTCTTGTCACGAGCAACCAAAATTTTGAAGTAATCGACGATGCCTTCATGGTCGTCGAGGGCGAAATGATTCGTGAGGTCGGAACGTGGAAAAGGCGCCCGCGAATTCGCGCCGCTAAAGAAGTGGATCTTACTTACGGCCTCATTACCCCCGGACTTTTTAATTTGCACACGCACCTTCCGATGACGATGCTTCGAGGAATTGCTGAGGATGTCGATTTTCATACTTGGCTCTACGATTATATTTTTCCAGTGGAATCGAAGTGGGTGAAGCCGGATTTTTGCCAGCTAGGCACTCAGGTAGCGCTGTTGGAATCCATACGATTCGGAATTACGTACGTGGCCGACATGTATTATTTCTCGGAAAGTATTGGAAAGGTGATCGAGCAAATGGGCGTCCGCGCGCTGCTCGGCCAGCATGTCTTTGATCCTCCCGCGCCGGACTTTGCGAATCGCGATCTCGCCATTGAAGGCGTTCGAAAACTCGCGAAGAAGTATAAAAATCATCCAAAGATTCAAGTGAGCATCAACCCTCACGCGCCTTACACCTGCTCGCAGGAAACTTTGAAGGCCTGCGCCGCTACAGCGAAGGAACTCAACATTCCGCTCATGATTCATCTGGCGGAAACAGCGTGGGAAGTGGGAGAAATTCGATCCAAATTTAATATGACGCCCGTGGAATATATTTCGAAAGGCAATATTTTAGATGTGGATCATGTGCTTTTGCCCCATTCGGTTTGGCCTTCAACGTCTGATTTCAAATTATTGGAACGACCCAATGTGACCGCGATTTTAAATCCGCAGTGTAATGCTAAGCTCGCCAGCGGAATTGCTCCCGTGGAAGAATACATGAAGCGCAGCATTCGCTTTGCAATGGGTACAGACGGCGCGGCCAGCAACAACGCGCTCGATATTTTCTCGGAATTAAATTTTCTCGCAAAAATTCATCACGTCACTTTTAAAAATATGACAGGCCTTCCTGGCCCACAATTATTTTCCGCCGCTACGCGTACGGCCGCGGAAGCGGTGGGTCGGGCGAAAACATTGGGATCACTTGAGCCGGGCAAGATGGCGGATTTCATTGTGATCGATCTCCGAGCGCCCCATCTCACACCATTTACCGATGCCTACGCGCATTTGATTTATGCCATTCGAGGCCAAGACGTGGATTCCACCTATGTCGGCGGAAAGCCTCTCATGAAAAATCGAAAGATCCTCGTGGCAGACGAAGCCAAAATTCGCGCAAAAGCCGAGGGCATGTGGAAAAAAATTCGCGCACACCTCCATTCCATCCGACGGAGTAAATGAGAGTGAGCTTAGAGGGTTTCATTTTTGCGCCAAAGGCCTACTACGGAAGCCTTACCATGCGAAAAGGAAAGATCTTTTCTCTTTCCACGCGGAAAACTCCAAAACGCATTCGCAAATTGATTCTTCCTGGAATGATTTCCACGCATGTGCATACCATTCAAACCCACGCTCGAAATCACGCGGAAAATATGGAACTTCTCACGTGGCTCAAGAAAGTGATTTGGCCCTTTGAGGCAAGTTTGAAAGCAAAAGGCGCCTATGCTTCCGCCTCAGACGGCATGAAGGAATGTCTGCAATTTGGCATCACCACCATTTTGGATATGGCCACCACTCGCCATACTGACAAAGTCTTTGAAGCCGCGCGCGATGTCGGCATTCGTGGCTACATAGGAAAAGCCCTCATGGACAGCGGTCCGAAGGAACTAATCGACACTCACCCGCTCGAAGAATTGGAAGAGCTGCTCGCGGATTGGCATGGTAAAGAAAACGGCCGTCTTCATGTCACGCTTTGCCCGCGATTTGTTTTAAGTTGCAGCGAAGAGCTCTTAAAAAAAGTGGGCGTCCTCTCTCGCGAATTGCAGTTACTGCACCACACGCACGCGTCGGAAAACCGCGCAGAGTGCGAATGGATTCGAAAAAATTACCGAGCATCCAACATTGAAATTTTGGAGAAGTTCGGATGCTTGAATGAGCGTACAATTCTCGCTCACGGCGTTCACCTATCTACACAAGATAAACAGATTTTGAAAAAGCGCCGAGTCACCTTGAGCCACTGCCCCACCAGTAATTTGAAACTCGCCTCAGGCTACGCGGATTTGATGAAACTAAAGGGCATAGCTCTATCCCTTGGAGTAGACGGCGCACCCTGCAACAATCGACTCGACCCCTTTTTTGAAATGCGACTCGCCCATTTGCTCAGCCGCTATCATCACGGCCTCAAAGGAATGAGCGCAAAAAGGATTTTTGAGCTAGCCACTCTCAGCGGAGCTCGCGCGCTTCACGCAGAGAGATATATTGGATCGCTAGAGACTGGTAAGCGGGCGGATATAGTCGTTATGAACGTTCCCGATCTCGTTGAATTCAACCCTGATTTTCCGTATGAGAGCCTACTGCATTCTCTCTCGGCGGCAGACGTACACTCGGTGTATGTCGATGGCAGGAAAGTTTTCACTCGTTTTTAAGCGGACTCATCCCGTCGCAAAGGATTCTCCGTGAGCTACTTCTTTTTCGATCATCTGCTGAAGATCCCCTTCCGTGGGCAATAAAGCCGATGTTTGTAGAAAGAGTGCTCTCTGCATATTTTCCATTCGACGCAGATAAAAAATTACGGCAACTCCTAACAAAAGTGCCGCCGCTCCCATTGAATACTGAACAATTTTACGACTCTCTTTTGAATTTGCTTCTTTCATATATCCAGTTTCCGCCAATTTAAGAAAGATGCATCAGTCTAAGGCCGAGATTCATGAGAAAGCCAAGTGTAGAGCTCGTCCAATGTGGACCCTTGGAATCCCAAGCTGCGAGCGGCTTCAAGAATAATGAATGCACGTCGTTCCAAACTCTTTTGCGAAGTTCCATATGTGTTTACAAAGGTCTTCAGATGCAGAACGGATTCCGAATCCTTTGTTGCTCTTACTCGCATTAAATATTTTCTAATTTCAGAAGGTCGATCGAACATCATCGAGAGATGTGACGAACTTACGGAGTCCCTCGGTAGTTTATTGTTCCATCGCAACGTTCTCAACCAGTAGTCGCCTACCATTTCGTCCGAATTGTATTCGGGCTGACTCAACAACAAGGCTGCATGATAGGAAACCCAAGGATAAATTTTGTCTCCAAATTGAAGCGCACCTTTTAACCCCTTACGAATTTCTTCATTGAGCTGTCCCCTCTCGTCAAATGGGTTGAAGACAGGGGTCGCCGGATATTCAGCGCGGAGTAAGTCCGAGCTGATTTGATTCTTTGTAAGCTTTTCCAAATATTCCACTTCAGATCTTAACTCGGCACTAAATGACCTCACGAATCCCTTTTGATCCTCTACATTGGAGATCCGTGCCAATAATCTCAGCCTCAAGAAATGGGAATGGGCCCCATCATAGCTGATGGCGATACCAGGCTTTGATGTATCCCTAAATCTCAAGATCGTATTGAAGATGGAAACAGGCGCATTCAACCGAGTGTCGGTCGCGTACTTCTCTTTGTTTGGAAGCGCCTCAATCACCGAAAGGGTTGTATTGGAAACGAAAAATTCATGTAAATCTCCTGAAGGTGATACTTGAATTCTTATGGGCGACTTCAGAATCTCTTCGACAATTCGCTTCTGCGCTTCGAGGTCCTCTTTTAGCTCCTCCATTCTTTGCACTTGCCAATCTAAAGAAAAGATTGAGACGACATTGGGTCTTTTCAAAATTACACCCTGAGGCCACTTAACCTTCTGATCTAAAATGGCATCCATTTGCTGAACCATTTCGGCCTTGTTTGCCACGCTGCTAAAACTGAGTCTATGCCAGGCATTGTCCCAAGGAGATACAAGCGACTCCCCGATCGGTCCGGTTTGAACTTGAAAATAATCTGAGTGATGTGTCTTCGGAAAGAATGTTAGTGCTGTTCCTAACATAAAGGTAGCGGGCAAGGTGTAGCGAAACAGGACTTTCTTCCAACTCGGCGGTGACGGCGACGATTCGTATTCAATTTTTACTAGTTTTTCCACCTCATCGTCGCAGGTGGAAGCGATAAGAGAATGCGCGGAGGGATACAGGAGTAAACAACTTAATAATGATAGAGAGAAAAAATTAAATTTCATACGTGCCCGTCCTAAACGCACACTTAGGCGAAGCAATATTTATGCCCTCTTTCCTCATAATGCACTCTACTTTGAGCCACCCCTTTTAGTGCGACATTTTCGCCACATTCGGGACGTCCTCGCCGCGGGCAACGAGTGGGCAGCCCTGGGCAATTCCGTAAAGATTTCAATCCCTTCCCTGGTTACACGTCTTGGCATGAAGCATGCACTTTGCAGAGGCTGAGTCGAAACCTCTCTTCATCACGGAGGCGGAGATTCAAGAAACAATGGCAGGTGGCACTGCGCGCTAGCACGTACAGGAAGCTCTTTTCGGAGCAAGCATGCAAGCAGCCAGTCGGTTTACCTGAAGGAGGCAGAAATGCTTGGTCTACACACGCCAAAACTCGCACGCGCATTGCTTGGAAGCTTAAGCTTCGCGGTTGCATTTACATTCATCGCCGTTCCGACGGCATTTGCGGAAGTGGTTTACACCGCCGATCAGATCATCGCGATCTTCAAGAAGCACGATGCTTTCTTAAAGAGCAAAGAGCGCGACAATTTGAAGAAGAAGTATCCCGAGCATGAGAAGCTGCTTATCGATGTGGTCAACGAACTGCAATCGAAGTTTCGATACGACGCCGTGACGATGGATCTTCGAGATAAAAACACCGGTGTGAAGATCGATAAAGTTTATTTCTCAGCTGAAATTTTTAATCCCGACGGTACGCTTCGAGCCGATGCCGGAGACTCCCGCTTGACGGACGTCAGTGTTCGTTTGAAGCGAGACATGGGCGATTCGATCGGCGATTTCGGCGGACACAGAATCTACAAACTGGGCGATCGCTATTACGCCATTGATTCGGACGGCAATGTAATTGAAATCGATGCGGATTACTTGAGCAAATATCCTGGCATCGAAGCCTGGTTGAATGGCAAGGGTTTCAAGATTTCTATCTCTCGAGATCGCGGCCCTGGCAGCGATCGCAGTGTGAGCGTGGATTCAGGACGAGATGGTGGAAGAGATTCCAGCATTCGAATCCGACGCGACGGCACCGGCGGGGGACTTACGAGCAAGGATTCATGGTTGAACGATGCAGACAACTCTTACTATTACTCGCTCATTAATGGCGGCCGCGGTGGCGCGGGTTCTATCGATCTCAGCTTATTGCGAAATGGCGGTGGCGATCGAGATTCCGTTTTGGCTCACTTGAAACAAGTGCTCAGCCCCGAAGACTATGCTGCGCTTTTGGCAGCACTTAAGAACGGGGATCGTGATCTCGCGATTTCCATTCTCAATCGCGGGGGCAAAGGTTCGGGCGGACGCACCTCCGTGGGTATTGATCGCGACGGTCTTTCTGATGCGGACTACGATTTGTTAGCGAGCCTTCTCGGCTTGGGCGGCAGAGGTCGCAGCGGACGAGGCAATGTCGATATCGACTTACTGCTGAAGAACCGACGCGGCGGCGGCGGAGTCGGCATCGATGGTTTGGATGGCGCGAACGTAGCTTCGATCATCGCCGCTCTTAAACGAGCTGGCTTGAATAAGAGCGATGCAGAGCTCGATAAAATTGCACGCGCTTACCTTGAATACGTGAAGAATAACAAAGCGACTCCCGGTTTAGAATTCTGGAAGAAATTCGGTTTGAGCGATGACGATGCTCGCACGGTCTTGAAGTTGAGACCGTCTAATTCACGAAGCAGCGGCTCCACAACGGGTGGCCGCACACGCGGTTCCCGCACGGGCTCCGTTGATACCGATGGGGGAAGCTCATCTTCCTCCTCAACCTCAGTCACTCGAGGCAGCGATGGCGACGGCGTTACGGATACATATCGTGGACGACCTGCGGTGAAATATTGGGATACCAACAAAGGCCGATACGTTTGGGTTTACATCGATCCTTCTGGAAAGAAGACCGAAAATGGTGAATGGGAATTGGATGCCGATGGAAATTGGGTTCGCGTGAAAGGTGGACAACCTTCGGACGGCGGACGTTCCTCCAACAATAATTCTTCCGATCGCGGAAGCCGAGATTCAAATTCTTCGCGAGATTCCGCTCGAAGAATTACGGTTCGAATTTTGGGAATGCATGAAAAGATTGCAGACTTCCCTTACGTTTCTGGACTCGTGATCGAAAATGAAGACGGTTCCAACAAACGAATCGTGGATCTCGACCACCGAGTGAAGACCGGCGATGCGATGGATGCGATGAAGAAATTACCAAACGCGGATCTCATCAACGGAAAGTAAGTTTCAACACCTCATACTCCACACTCACACACACCACACGGGCGTCTGGTAGAAAAAGGGTCTACCAGACGTTCTTTTTTTTGCGCTGTCTAAGCGCGCCGCTTCGCCGGCGCATTAGCCTGCGAATCATCTATATATGAGAAACAAAAGTCGCGGGTTCTCAACAAAAATGTTGGGACAATTTTGTCTCACTTTGGGGAAGACAGCTCTCAACACAGTCCAAACATTCCCACGTTAATTCAACTAC
>DDSI01000079.1 GCA_002343335.1 Bacteriovoracaceae bacterium UBA2394 | reverse complement strand
GGACGTGGATCAAACGCGAATCGAAAAGCGATTGCAGACCAAATATTTGGATCGCATGGCTTCCAGTTTGGATGAAGCGCTTGCCTGGATAACGGAGTCGCAAAAAAATAAGCGGCCTATTTCCATCGGCCTCGTAGGAAATGCAGCGACAATTTACACCGAGTTGCTGAAGCGAAATGTGATTCCGCCTATCGTGACGGATCAAACTTCTGCGCACGATCCGATCTATGGTTACGTAGCGGAAGGGATGAGCGTGAAGGATTTACAAAAGGCGCGAGAAAATCCAACCGAGTATCGAAAGAAGAGTTTGGAAACGATGGTGAAGCATTGTCGTGCGATGGTGGAGATGAAAGCTCGAGGCTCCATCGTGTTTGATTACGGAAATAATTTGCGCGGCTATGCGAAAGAGGCGGGATACCACGAGGCATTCTCCTATCCTGGATTTGTTCCTGCATACATTCGCCCCTTATTTTGTGAAGGCTCGGGACCATTTCGTTGGGTCGCTCTATCAGGAGATCCCGAAGACATTCGAACGACCGATCGAGCGCTGCTGGAATTATTTCCCGAAAATACTTCGCTCAAGCGCTGGATCACTGCGGCAAGTGAGCGCGTGGCTTTTCAAGGTTTGCCCGCGCGGATCTGCTGGCTGAAGTATGGGGATCGAGCAAAGGCGGGCCTCCTCTTTAACGAACTCGTCCGAACTAAAAAAGTGAAGGCCCCGATCGTGATCGGGCGGGATCATTTGGATTGCGGGTCCGTGGCTTCGCCAAATCGCGAAACGGAATCCATGAAAGACGGGAGCGATGCGATTTCGGATTGGGCCATTTTGAATGCTCTCATCAACACGGCCAATGGTGCGTCTTGGGTGAGTTTTCATCACGGCGGCGGGGTGGGCATGGGCTACTCGCAGCATGCGGGAATGGTGATCGTGGCGGATGGCACGAAGGAAGCGGATAAGCGCCTGGAGCGCGTGCTGACTTCGGATCCGGCGATGGGCGTTTTGCGTCATGCTGATGCAGGTTACGAGGAGGCCATTGCCTGTGCGAAGCGATTCGATCTCGACATTCCGATGATGCGTTGAGAATTTGAGGCGTGTTTCTCTATGACATCGCTGTTCGAAGTCCCCTGAGAAGACTCTTCACCTATTCCAGTTCGGAAAAGTTGGAGCGGGGGATGCGCGTGAAAGTCCCCTTTCGGTCGCGCGAAATCACCGGCGTAGTCTGGAACGAAAGCGCAAATGCACCGAAGGGTTTGAAGGCCATCGAGGAAGTACTTGATGAAACCCCTTTCTTTGACGATCGCACGCTCCTCTTTTATGAACGCGCCGCTCAGTACTATGGAATTTCGTTAGGAGAATTACTTACCGCCAGTTTTCCCAAAGATGGAAAATTTGGAGGCGCGACCGACGTCAAACATTTTGTTCCGAAACTGCCGGAACTTTCTGACGCTCAAAAAGAAGTGGTTGAAAAGATTAAACTAAACTCGGGCTTCATGGTGCATTTGCTATTAGGGGAAACGGGAAGTGGAAAGACGGAAGTCTACTTGAAACTTTTCGAGCGGATTTTGATGGAGAGCGGACAAGCGCTTTTGCTGGTCCCCGAAATTTCATTGACCCCCCAACTTGAAGACCGATTGAGCGATCGCCTCGGAACTCGCGTGAGCGTGTTTCATTCACAAATGACCGACAAACAACGGCGAGAAGTTTATGCGCGTGCTGCTCGATCGGAGTCCGATATCTTTCTAGGGGCAAGATCCGCGCTCTTTTTGCCGTTTCGCGATTTGAAATTGATTGTAGTGGACGAGGAGCACGATGGTTCATTCAAACAGACGGAGCGCGGACCTTATCACGGAAGGGATCTGGCGATTTTGCGAGGTCAAGTTTCCAGAGTGCCCGTCATTCTTGGTTCCGCAACACCGAGTTTGGAGACTTATCATCACGCTCTCCACGGTGAGTATCAAATGCATCATCTTTCACCTTTTTTTAAAAAACCCGCTCCAAAGATCGATGTCATCGATCTCAAAAAGACATGGGAAAAGGAAACCAAGTCTTTCATCACGAGTGCTCTCCAAAGCGCCATCGAGCAGACTCTCGAGAAGAAAGAGCAAATCCTTTTGTTTTTAAATCGACGAGGTTCCGCTTCTCAGCGCCTTTGTTTGGGGTGTGGCTCGGCCGATGAGTGTAAGCATTGCTCCGTCACGCTCACTATCCACAGCGATTGGGGAAAAGCGATCTGTCACTGGTGCGGTTTTCAAAAAAAATTAACACCCCAGTGTGATCTCTGCGGGGGAAAAGAATTTTTCTTGGGCGGCATCGGCACGAAGGAAATTGAAGCGCAAGTGAAGAGTCGTTTTCCTGAAGCCCGCGTCGCGCGTCTGGATCGAGATGAAACGGCCAAGAAAAACGTACTTCCTCAAGTGGTGCGCGCGTTCTCCGACGGGAAAATCGATATCCTCGTAGGGACGCAGATGATTTCAAAGGGGATTGATATATCGAAACTTTCTCTCGTGGGTGTTTTATTCGCCGATCAAGGATGGGGGATTCCCGATTTCCGAGGAATGGAGCGGAGCTTTCAACTGTTGAAGCAGCTCATGGGCCGAGCGGGTCGGCGAGGGCAGTCTAGTCATTTCGTAATTCAAACGTTTTCACCGGACCATCCACTTTTTGAAGGGCTTCGCCTTGGGGAAGAGTCGTTCGCGCATTTTGCGAAACATGAATTGGAAATTCGGAAGATGGCCGAGCTGCCGCCCTTTAAGCGAATGGCTCTCATCACCCTTTCGGGAAAGTCGGAATCAGAGGTGGCCGAAGAAGCTTTCCGCATTCAAAAGCGCCTCCAGAAGTTAGGGCAGCCGCTTCAAATGGAGCTCGTAGGCCCAGCCCCGGCGCCCCTCTATCGGTGGAAGGGCTTGTATCGACAGCATCTTTTGGTCAAAAGCGCTCCAAAAGGCCATCTCACGACATTTCTGACTGCGGCGATGGATGATGTAGAACGGGCCTTTGCTGGGTCTAAAGTGAAGATCAAATTCGACCGAGATCCTGTCCAATTTATGTAGTAAGGCAGGAAAATGGGTGCGACCCCCGTTCCATTTTTCAAAAAGCTTGGGTTTCGTTTGAGAGTCGCGGCGATGACAGGGCTTTGGATTGTCCTGGCGGTCATTTGCGTTCGACAGGCCATTGAGCTTCGCCAAGAAGCGCGTTTTGCATTTTTACTTCATTCCAATGGGCAAGTTTCTACACTGCAATTGGAAACCTATTCGCTCTCTCGCGCCCAAGTTCAACCGGGAGATCTTCTGCTCACGCTTGAAGGCAAGGCTTTTTCAGCGGATGGAGCTCGAGCTTTTTTAAAGGAGCATAAAACCGGGGATCGGGTGAAACTGCAGGTTCTTCGCAATCAAGAACCGCTCGATTTAGAAACGACGCTTTCTCGGTTTACTCAAAATACCTATCTGATCCTCTTTTTCCTCCCTCTTGTTTTGGCGGTACTCTTCTTTGGATTTTCGATTTTCATGCTCTTGCAAAGAGGAGCGTTTCGCCGCGCGCGGGAAACGGTGGAAGTATTTTCTGCGCTTTGTTTTGGCGCTTCGTGCTTCTTTTTATTGCTGCTGCCTACCACCACTTTGGCGCTCCCATTTTCCTTTTCGATTTTGCTCCCTGTCTTTGCGGTTATCCTTGGTCACCTCTTCGCCATTTATCCGAAGAAGAAGGGCGGGCCATGGTTTCGATATGGGCTGTTATCGATAAGCTACATTGGTGCAATCTCTCTTTCCGTCAGTCGTACGATGCTGTGGGATCGGCCGGAGTTCACTTGGATTCACGAATACAATGCTTGGATTTTGGGCACGGCATTTTTAGTTTCCCTTGCTTGCTTAGGGAATACGCTTTTTACATCGAAGGATTTTTGGGCACGACGACGTGCCCGACTTCTGGGGACCCTTTATCTCATCAGTTTTTTCGGTTCGCTCTCCGCCTTTGTGGCGATACTTTGGGAAACGCCGCGAGTTTCTGTGGAGCGAGTTCTGGCGGTGGCCATCTTCTTTCCAACCGCATTTGCTCTCATCTTTTTGAAATCGAATGTCTTCGACTTAGAGCGACTTTTTCGACGCGCACTTCGTCAGTTTGTCTTGCTTGCGATGGCGGCTACATTTGCGCTTTTGGTGGGGATAGGTTGGAGCGAGTGGGGCCTTTCGCAAGAGCGTGAGTGGATGCTTTGGCTTGCGATTGCGCTTGTGGTCCTGATTGTGGCAAGGCCCGCAGCGCAGTGGCTGGAAAGAGGAGTGCACCGTCTGATTCAGACGCGAGTGCGGTATCCCAATGTGAATGCAATTTTTGAGCGGTCTAAGAATTTGGAAAGTTTTTTGAAGGAATTGTTCGAAGTGATGGAACGCGATTTGGCGATGAAGAATGTCACGCTGAAATGTTCTCAGGATCCGACTAAGCCATGGAGCGAGCGGAACCAAGAGGTCTGGATGTTTTCGGACTCGCAACTCGTCAGGGAGTTTCAGAAAACTCAGATGCGGCAATATGAAAGTTTTCTTATTCGTGGAGAGCGGGCCTTTGGAGTCATCGAATTCGATGGGGAAGATGAATTGGCCTTCGATCCTAGTAACTCGCCAGATTGGGCCGAGTGCGTGCGACAGATCGGTCGGTGCGTAGAACTACTGATGTTTCAGGATTTTGTGCTTCTGCAGCAGGGATTTTTAGCGGTGGGACGAGTGCAGGCTCTCATCGCCCATGAAATGAAAAATCCTCTAGCCATTATTAAAGTTTGCGCGGGTCTATTAAATGATCAATTGCGGGGGCAAACGTCGGATGAAGTGGATGAATTACTTCGAAGTATTCAAGGAGAAGTGGGGCGAGTGACGAAATCTGTACAACGATTGTTCGATCAACCCGCGCTCGAAGAAAATCCAAAGGATTGGGTTTCCGTGGCAGATCTGCTCGAGGAAGTGATGGAGCTCATCAAGGTGCGATTTCCAGATCGAGAACTCGTCGTGACCTATTGGGATCAGGGTAAAGCATTTTTTTCCAAATCGGATGCCGATTTAAAATCATTTCGCGTTCGGGTCGATGTCGAAGGATTTCGTCAGGCGCTTCTAAATCTTATCGTCAACGCATTTGAAAGTGGGAGCGCGTGGGTGCAAGTTCAAGTGCATCGGCGCCGATCAAAAAATATTCATATTTGGGTCCAGGATGGCGGTCCTGGCATTCCGAGCGATCTCGATATCTTTAGGCCCTTTGTTACAACGAAACCAGGTGGGACGGGACTTGGATTGGCCCAAGTGAAAACATTCGCTGATAGAAATGATGCGCACGTTCGAGTAAAGTCTGCGACAGGAAAGGGGACGTTGTTTAGTTTGGAATTCGGAGTGACCAACGTATGAATGCAACCGCTTTCGCCGATGTGACACCCATTCGACGCCCAAAAATTTTGGTGGTCGACGATGAAGTGGCCATGGTGCGTTCCTTAGAACTTCTCCTCCGCCCGGTCGGTGACATCATGAAAGCGTATTCCGTTCCGGAAGCCGAAGAATATCTAGAGAAAGATCAAAAGGTGGACTGCATCGTCACCGACGTTTCAATGCCGGAGGCAAGTGGACTTACCTTACTCGACGATATTCGAAAACGACTGCCGGAAATTCCCGTGATTGTAATTACAGCCTATTCGAGTGTGCCCCAAGCGGTACAAGCGATGAACCGGGGTGCTTTTCAATATGTCGTGAAGCCATTTGAAAATGCCGAACTGCTTACCATCGTTAAGCGTGCCATTTCGAAAAAGGGCGTCAATTCCGGTGAAACTCGTTCTATGCCAACGGGATGGATTTGTAATTCCTTGGCGATGAAATCCTTTGTGGAAAAGGCGGAGCGCCTGGCTCTTTTGGATACGCCTCTTTTGCTTTTGGGGGAGACCGGCGTGGGTAAGGGCCGCGCTGCCCGATGGATGCATGAACGGAATCCAGAGAATCGTAAACGCAGTTTCTTAGCGCTCGATGGCCGAACGCATGAAGAAGATTTCCAGCTCTTGCAGAAACCTCTTGGAAAGGATGTTGGAACAATTTTTATCGCGGAGATTTTTAGTTTGCGTCCGCGATTGCAAGACCGCGTCGCAGAGATTTTGCAGCAGGGCAATGTAAGAATCATGGGTTCAAGCAGCTCCAGCATCGATTACCAATCGCTTCCTACCTATCGAGAAGATTTGCGGGATCAGATGACAGCCATGTCTTTGACGATTCCCTCCTTGCGAGAACGGCCCGAGGATTTCGAAGCGCTGGTGGAAGAAAAAGTAAAGTCTCTTGCGGCACGCTTGAAGCAAAGTAATTTAGCGGTTTCGGCGGGTGCAATGGCGAAGCTGAAGGCTCACTCTTATTCAGGGAATGTGCGCGAGCTCGAACGAGTTCTAGAGCGGTCAGCATTGGAGGCTAGGGCGGAAGTTATTTCGGAAGAGAATATTCGATTTGATCAGCCTCAAGCGTTAAAGGATTTGCTGCCCTTCACTATTCCCGTGGAAGATGGATGGAACCGTCTGCAGGTATTGCATGAAAATTTGGAACGCCAACTTATCTTGGACGCACTTGAGAAATATCCAAAGGCGTCGAACACTCAAATCGCCGCGGTCCTTGGAACGACGCGCCGGATTTTGGAGCTCCGCATGAAGGATTACTCCATTCGAGAGAATTTTTAACAAAGTTGTGTATTTTTCATTGGTCGCTGCTTAGCCCCACCGCGCTAAACTAGAATCAAGGATGAATGGTCTCGTATCTTTAGCGCTCGCTCTGTTGTTAGGACAGGCTCCGGATTTGACCGACGCTCCATCGTTGGAGGAAGAAGCGCTTCCTGAATCGCTGCCCGCGCCCATTGAAAACA